>NZ_DAMALV010000035.1:10844-24122 GCF_032069585.1 Moraxella sp. CTOTU48268 | reverse complement strand
TGGCTTTTGGTTATTCACTGGCTTTCACAGTCCCGTAAAAGCCGATTTTTTCGCTAAGGGCTTGAACCGACTTTTGCGCAAGCTCCACTGTCAAAACGACATTTTTACCATAATCAACCT
The DNA here is from genome assembly GCF_032069585.1 of Moraxella sp. CTOTU48268. NCBI lineage: Bacteria > Pseudomonadati > Pseudomonadota > Gammaproteobacteria > Moraxellales > Moraxellaceae > Moraxella > Moraxella sp. CTOTU48268. The sequence continues at coordinate 24,002 of NZ_DAMALV010000035.1, read as the reverse complement.
TTAAAATCGTGGCATTAAAGCCGTCTAATGTATGCCTAACAAAGGATTCATTGGCAAAATCGGTTTCAACCATTATCACGCTTAACCGCACAAATTCGTGCAAATTCATATTATCAACCACGGCTTGAGCGGTGCTACTATAGGCACGTGTCAGACCGCCTCCACCAAGTTTGATACCGCCAAAGTAACGCACCACAATGACCACGCAATTACCAATGCCCTTGTGTTGTAACACGTTTAAAATCGGCTTGCCTGCCGTACCACTGGGCTCACCATCATCATCAAAGCCGGCTGAGGTGGTGTTGTGTGGGTCGCCAATAATATAGCCATAGCACACATGGCGCGCATCGGGATATTGGTTGCGTAATTGTTCCACGTGAAACATTAATTGCTCGCGGCTATCAATGGCAAAGCCAAAGCCCAAAAATTGGCTTTTTTTAATCTCAAGTGTGGCAGTACATGGGGCGCTAAGCGTGTAATAGGTCATGGTTAATCTATGTTACAATAAACAAAACAAGCACTAGGATAACAAAAAAATGCGTTTAGACAAATTTTTAAGCAAAGCCACCGAACTATCGCGTAAAGACTGCAAAAAAATCTTGCACGCAGGCGAAGTCACTGTCAATGGCGAGGTGGTCAAAGATTCAAGCCTACATATCGATGAAGTGGTTGATGATATCGAATGGGCGGGTGAGCCGTTATCAGTCGCGACGGGCAATCGCTACTTACTGTTATATAAGCCAGAAGGCTTTGAATGCACCCTAAAGCCAAAAGAGTGGCCGATTGTCACAGACTTGATTGATGTACCCCAGCTAGGTAGTTTGCGGATTGCAGGGCGACTCGATGTCGATACCACAGGTGCGCTGCTGCTTAGTGATGATGGTGGCTTTTTGCACCGCGTCACCAGCCCCAAACATCATGTGGCAAAAGTGTATGAGTTGACGCTTGCCGACCCAATGACTGAAGCACAACAGGCATTTGCTATCAAAGAATTGGCAAAAGGCATCATGCTTGAAGACGAGTATGATAAAACCAAACCCGCTGAGTTAAGTTTTTCTGATGCTACCCATGCCAAGCTGGTACTCACGGAAGGCAAATACCACCAAGTCAAACGTATGATGGGCTACTTTGGCAATAAAGTCATTGAGCTACACCGTGCTAGCATCGGTAACATTACCTTAGCAGGATTAGAAAAAGGCGAAAGCCGGTTTTTGACTGCTGAAGAAATTGACCAATTTTAATCATTTAGCGGCAGTGTCACACCCACGATTTTCCAATGAATAAGCCCTTGGCGCTGCAAGCTCAACGTTAAGGGATAGCCACGCACCTGTCCGGTGACTTCAAAACAGTTAAAACCACAATAGTGTGTGGTCGGTCGGGTCTGTGACGTTGCTGTGGTGGCATTGGGATTAGGCGATTGCAGTTGTTGTTTAATTTTTTGATTAAGCTCAGCTGAATTGCGCGCCAAAATCAAGTCTTTGATATCAATCTTATCCATCGCTACGGCTACCAAGCCACCCAGCAGTTTGACATTTGTTTTGAGCGACTCGGTGGTCGCTTGTCCTGTCAGCGCATACTGTACGCCCTCTGGCGTGACGGTATTATCCACGGCTTGATTGACCATTTTATTCACTAGGTCATCAGGGTTTACCTCGATATTGAGCATCTGCAAAATCGGGGATTTTGCGATATGACTGGCTTTTTCTATTAATACAGGGGTTAACTGTGATTTGATACTTTGCTGCAGTTGCGTAAATTCAATTGCTGCACTGATAGTGTCTGCTTGTTGTGCATCATAGGCTTTTTTCAGTTGGTACACTGCCCAATAAGGGGAGGCAAATACCCATGCGACGACAATCAGTGCAAGGATGATTAGCAGAGATAATACTTTTTTCATAAATCACTATCAGAGTTAGAGTTTGCTAATTAGTTTAAAACAACGGGCTAGGCTATTGCGTATTTTTCTTGCAAAAAAAGGAAAATATTTTTGCGCTGATTGCCGATTATTTGCTTGATTATTTAACAAAAATCGCCACTATATTGCATATTTTTAAATTTTAGTCTTTCAAAGGTTTGGCAGCTGCTAAACGTTGCTACTGGTCGAATCCACTCTTCCGTACTGTCAAAACTATGCTGCCAAAGGAGTTACTATGTCAAAACGCGATTTTTATGAAGTATTAGGGGTAGATAAAACCGCTAATGAACAAGAAATCAAAAAAGCCTACCGCAAACTTGCGATGAAATATCATCCAGACCGTAACCCTGATGACCCTGCCGCCGAAGAAAAATTCAAAGAAGCCTCGATGGCATACGAAGTGCTAAGCGATGATAGCAAACGTTCAGCGTATGACCGTATGGGTCATGCAGCGTTTGAGAATGGCATGGGCGGTGGCGGCTTTGGCGGTGGAAACTTCCAAGACATTTTTGGCGATATTTTTGGCGGCATGGGCGGCGGCCGTGGTGGTAGCGCCAGCGGCTTCCAAGACATTTTTGGCGACATTTTTGGGGGTCGCACAGGGGGTGGACGTAGTAGACGCGGCTCAGATTTACGCTATATGCTGGATTTGACGCTTGAAGAAGCGGTGCAAGGGACAAAAAAAGAAATTACCTTTACCGCACCTGCCCCTTGTGAAACTTGTGATGGTAAGGGCGCCAAAGACAGCAGCGATATCGTGACCTGTGCAACTTGTGGTGGTGCGGGTGTGGTACGTATGCAGCAAGGATTTTTTGCTGTGCAACAAAACTGTCCCAACTGTGGCGGCTCAGGTAAACAAATCAAAAATCCTTGCAATGACTGTCATGGCTCAGGTGTTAAAGAAAAATCACGCACACTTGAAGTCACCATTCCTGCCGGCATCGACAATGGCGATCGGGTACGTTTAACGGGCGAAGGTGAAGCGATTACGGGCGGTGAAAGCGGCGACTTGTATGTTGAAATCCGGGTGGCACAGCACCCTATTTTTACCCGTGAAGGCGCTGACTTATACATGGATGTGCCAATCAGCTTTGCGGATGCAGCCTTAGGTCGTGAGGTGGAAGTGCCAACGCTTGAAGGACGTATCAATTTACGCATTCCTGAAGGCACCCAAAGCCATAAAGTATTCCGTATCAAAGGCAAAGGCGTTACACCCGTGCGCACGACGATGAAAGGTGACTTGTTATGCCGTGTGGTGGTTGAGACACCGACCAACCTTAACAACGAACAAAAAGAGCTACTTCGTCAGCTACAATCATCTATGGGTGATCATCAGCAATCGCCCCAGAAAAAATCCTTCTTTGATAAACTCAAAGAAGATGTCAAAGATTTGTTTGACTAAGTTTTATTGGTTTATAGTGTTTTATAGATGTTTCACGTGAAACATCAAACCCTTGTAATGATTGCAAGGGTTTTTTTTGGCATAAGCCAGTATTGAGTTAAGCTAGGATTCAGCGAAACAAGCTGTTATGATTTGAACTTAAAAAGTTATGCAAGAAAATCAGGCTAGAAAATCAGATCAGAAAGTTACACTAGGTAATCAGGCTAGATAAAGGATAAGCAAATGGTAAAAATCGGGGTCATAGGTGCAGGTGGGCGCATGGGACGTATGCTGATTCAAGCAGTGGCACAAAATCCACAAACTACCCTTGCAGGGGCGATAGAGCGTCAAGGCTCAAGCTTGTTGGGCGTGGATGCGGGCGAGTTAGTTAATCTCGACAAAACTAATGTCGCTTTGGTCGATGACTTGGTAGGGGTTATTCATGATATTGATGTGCTCATAGATTTTAGCTTGCCTGAGTCGACTGCCAAAAACTTACAACTTTGTGCTGACAAAGGCGTCAATATGGTCATTGGGACAACAGGCCTAAATGATGAACAAAACGCCATCTTAAAACAGGCAAGTGAAAAAATCGCCATCGTATATGCAGGCAACTACTCAACTGGGGTGAATTTGACCCTTAAGCTGCTTGAAATGGCTGCCAAAGCATTTGGTGACAGCGCCGATGTCGAAGTCATCGAAGCCCACCATAAACACAAAATTGATGCGCCATCGGGCACCGCTTATATGATGGCGGAAGCGGTTGCCAAAGGACGCGGTCAAAACCTAAAAGACGTGGCGATTTATGGTCGCGAAGGTCAAACTGGCGCACGCAAAGCAGGCGAGATTGGTATCCATGCCATTCGCGGTGGCGAGATTGTCGGCGACCATACAGTGATGTTTATCGCCGATGGCGAAATAGTTGAAATCACCCATAAAGCCCGTGAGCGCATGACTTTTGCCGCAGGGGCGGTGCGTGCTGCGGTGTGGGTCAATGAGCAGCAAACAGGACAGTTTGATATGCAAGATGTGCTTGGGTTGAAAGATTAGCATCAACTGCTTGTCCAACAAAAAAGCCGAAACACTTTGATGGTGTTTCGGCTTTTTTATTAACTAACGCTTATTTGGTTTTGGGTTGTAGTACTTGTTTTTTAAAGCCCGCTTTTTTCATTAGGGTTTCTAAGCCATTACGCACTGCTAGCGTTAAATTTTTTGATTTGGTGAGTTGTTCTGCAAATTTTTTCTTAGAATCAGCGGTTGGTTTTGGATTGGCGATGACGATTTGAGCGGCAGCGATATCGCTATTTAGCGTTTCGATATATTGGTCACGCAAGTTTGATACGCTTGGCTCGGTCAATTTGATTGCCGCAAATTTTTGTTTTTGATAGCTTTTATAGGCAATCACCTCATTTAAAAACTGGGTCTGAATCGCAGCTTTTTGGGCATCGGTTTTGGCTTCAGCGACTTTAGGTTGGTATTTTTTTTCGATTTCAGCTTGTTTGACTTGGGTCTCAGCTTCCATCGCTTGACCAGCTTTGATTAAGGTCAATAGATTTTGCTGTAGCACGGTGGGGGTAGTTTGGGCAGCAGCACGAGTAGGCGTGGGATTGGTGGGCGCTGCATGCGCAGCCCCTGTGCCAAGCACGGCAAGGGTCAAAGCTGTTAGAATTTTAGGGTGCATAAAAACCTCTTGATTTCTTTGTAGTACGCTTGTTCTTTTAATTCAATTAAATACGATTTTCAACTTGCGGGTTAAACGACTTTGCAGATTAGTAGCTGTTATAGGTTCGCGCGTTTTTTTAACTTTAATTAATGACACATTAAAAAGGCACTACCATAGCAGGTAACTGATTGAAAAATCAATAAAAAGTATGATAAAAATTGGTGTAAAAAAGCCGCTAGCCGGCAACCAGTATTTGACAAGTTGACTACGCTAGCGGCTATACATCATAGCGGCGTTAGATTAGCTGGGGCTTAAACTTCTTTATACAGCTGTTTGCCTTCTTCAATAAATTTTTGCTTCATCTGCTCCATGCCTAGGCGGACTTCATCGGCAGACGCTTCACCGACTTGGCCGACCAACTCAGTATCCACCTGCTTGATAGCGTGGCTTGCATCCGATAACTCACCTGTATCAGGGGTGATGTCTTGCCCAAGCTGTGGCTTATTAAACCCAAGCCCTGCTGCATAATCCCGCACGTTTTGGGTGATTTTCATCGAGCAGAATTTTGGACCACACATCGAGCAAAAATGCGCCGATTTATGCGCTTCTTTTGGCAAGGTTTCATCATGGAACTCGCGCGCCGTATCAGGGTCAAGTGACAGATTAAACTGGTCATCCCAGCGAAACTCAAAACGCGCTTTTGACAAGGCGTTATCCCGCGCTTGGGCACCTGGGTGTCCTTTTGCCAAATCTGCTGCATGTGCCGCGATTTTATAAGTGATGATACCGTCTTTGACATCCTTTTTGTTCGGCAGACCTAAATGCTCTTTTGGCGTGACATAGCACAGCATGGCCGTGCCGTACCAACCAATCATCGCCGCACCAATGGCAGATGTGATGTGGTCGTAGCCTGGGGCGATATCCGTCGTCAAAGGTCCAAGTGTGTAAAAAGGCGCTTCTTTACAGACTTCAAGCTGTAAGTCCATATTTTCTTTGATACGGTTCATAGCAACGTGACCTGGACCTTCAATCATAACTTGTACGTCATGTTGCCATGCCACTTGGGTCAGCTCGCCCAAGGTTTTGAGCTCACCAAACTGCGCATCATCGTTGGCGTCTTGTAGGCAACCGGGGCGCAAACCATCACCCAGACTAAACGCCACGTCGTAGGCTTTCATAATCTCGCAAATTTCTTCAAAGTGGGTATAAAGAAAATTCTCTTTGTGATGGGCAAGACACCACTGTGCCATAATCGAGCCGCCGCGTGACACGATACCCGTCAAACGATTGGCGGTCACCGGTACGTAGCGCAGCAGTACGCCCGCGTGAATGGTAAAATAATCAACACCTTGCTCGGCCTGTTCAATCAAGGTGTCTTTAAAGATGTCCCATGTCAAATCTTCGGCAACGCCATCCACTTTTTCTAGGGCTTGATAAATCGGTACGGTACCGATGGGCACGGGGGAGTTACGGATAATCCATTCACGGGTTTCATGGATATGCTTACCGGTTGATAAGTCCATGATGGTGTCCGCGCCCCAACGGGTAGCCCAGGTCATTTTGGCAACTTCTTCATCAATGCTAGAGCCCAGGGCTGAGTTACCGATATTGGCATTGATTTTAACCAAAAAATTGCGCCCAATAATCATCGGTTCTGATTCGGGGTGATTGATGTTATTGGGGATAATCGCCCGTCCCGCAGCGACTTCGGCACGCACAAATTCTGGGGTGATGAGTTTGGGGGTGTTGGCGCCAAAGTTGTTACCAGCGTGCTGACGCAAATCTGTCAGGTCATGCTGTTTTTGGGTTTCACGGATGGCGATGTATTCCATCTCTGGGGTGATGATGCCTTGTTTGGCGTAGTGCATTTGGGTGACGTTTTTGCCATTGATCGCCCGTCTTGGCTTGTCGATATGCCCAAAGCGTAGGTTAGCCGTGGCGATGTCATTGGCACGCTCATTGCCGTATTGGCTTGAGAGTTTGGCAAGCTGCTCGGTGTCGCCGCGCGCTTCTATCCAAGCTTGACGCAGTTTTGGTAAGCCTTTAGTCAAGTCAATTTCGACATTGGGGTCGGTATATACCCCTGAGGTGTCATACACATAAAACGGTGGGTTTTTTTCGCCTTCTGCCTTGCCAAAACCGCCCACCGGGGTATCGGTCAAGGTGATTTCCCGCATCGGTACTTGAATGTCAGGGCGTGAGCCTTGGATGTAGACTTTGCGAGATGCCGGTAAGGCGCGCGTCAAATCACGCGCTTCTTCTTCAAAGCGGTCATCGGTAGGATCACGGTGGGCAGGGGTCTTGTGAGTAACGTTGGTAAGTTGGTTCATAGCGAGTCCTTGTTATGTTATGAAGTTATGGTTTGCTGGACTCGGGCGAAGATAGGTGAGTATGACTATTTTTAGTAAAAGACTGATTCTAGAAAAAGCTGGTTCTAGTAAAAGACTGATTCTAGAAAAACACTAGTCTAACTAACCTAATAGACGACTTCCCTACGACGGTATTAACCGTGTCAGGTTCGACGGGTATGTCTCAGCCGTTGGTATGTCATCCAACTGCACCCCGAGTCAATATATCCATATTAACAAAAACTCACAGGTTTACCTAATAGATTTTTAGCCATTTTTGACGATAATTTACTCAACTAAATTACTGATTTTTTTGACAACTATCGGTATGATAGAGGCTCCTTGGTTGTTGAAAATGTTGTAATTATTGATATGGAATGCATCTGTTTGTGGAATCGTAAAGCGACTGGCGCCCGATGGCGGTTAGGGGCGATGGCAATGTCATTGATAGGGTCGATGTCCCTCAGCCCAGCCGCGATGGCAAAAGATTTGTGGGAATTGTATAGTGCAGCCCAGCGCACCAATGGCAATTGGGCAGGGCAGCAATATGACTATTTAGCAACGCAAAAAAATGTGCAGCTAGCGTTTGGCGATATGCTGCCGCAAGTGGGACTACAAGGCAGTGTCAAACATAACCAGTTTTATCCCAAAGACGATAAAATCCCGGACACGGGCAATACTGCAAGCCAAGTCGGTATCGGACTGCGCCAAGCCTTGTTTCGTGCTGATAAATGGGCAAACTATGAAAAAGCTGTGCTCGCCAGTCAAGCCAATGACATCCAGCTATTACAGCAGCATCAGCAACTCATCGAGCAAATCAGCAAAGCCTATCTCAATGTATTGCGCGCTGAAGCGATGACAGATAGCCTCAATGCCGAGTTCACCGCACTCAAAGCACAAAATGACATGATGCAAGCGAGACTCGCGCAAGGGGTAGCAGCGCGAGTAGATACCGAAGAGAGCCGTGCAAGGCTTGAAAGCGTCAGCGCCTCTATTGCCAACAATGACGTGGCAATCGTGAATGCCAAACAGCAGTTATCACTGCTCACCGGTCAACCAATCAATCAGCTAGACAGTATCAAATTACCGCCTGATTTGAATCTGGTGGCCAGTCAAAGTATCGAAAACTGGATGCAGCAGTCACAAAATAATAATCTCGATATTCAGCTAGCACAAACCCAAGTGGCGATTGCCAACAAACAAGTCGATTATCTCAAAGCCAATGCCTATCCCCGTGTCGATTTGGTAGGCAATGTGGGGTGGCAAGATTATACCCATAATAATGTTAGCGCTATTGATGGCACCAATTATAGCTTTGGGGTGGAAGTGGATTTCCCGTTTTATACCGGTGGGCGGACGCGGGCAGGCGTAGAGCAAGGCACTCTGCAAGCGCAAGCGGCAAAAAGTCGCCTCGCCTATGTGTACCAAGCCGCCATGACTCAGACTAGCCAAGCGTATTTAAATTTGGTCGCACAGCGTGCCACGATTAAAGCCCAGCAAACTGCGGTGGAGGCCAATCGCCGCGTCGCCCAAGCGTCAAAAACAGGCTATGATTTGGGGGTGCGCTCGATGGTGGATACGCTACTGGCAGAGCGCCAATATCACGCTGCCAAACGCGATTTGATTAATGCGTATTTTGATTATTTAAATGCCTACATTGACCTACAAAAAGCTGCGGGCAATCTGACCGATGAGACGGTCAAAGTGTTAGATAATCAGCTAATATAATGCTTTTTTTTGGCAAAATTTTAAGCTAAAAAACCCCGCCAATTGGCAGGGTTAATTTGCGTAGTAAGCTGACGCAAAGGACTATTTAACTTTCGTCCATTCTTTACGAACCGCAGCTTTAGTACCGGCAGGTAGCGGAACGTAGTCGAGTGCAGTTGCTTGTGCATTGCCGTTAGTAAATGCCCAGTCAAAGAATTTAAGCGCTTCTTTGGCTTTTGCACCGCCCGTACGTGGTACAAGGATGAAAGTCGCTGCAGAGATTGGCCAAGCGTTGGCTGCTGGCATGTTAGTGATAGTCACTGCAAAACCAGGGTATTGTGCCCAGTTAATGTTTGATGCTGCGGCAAACGTTGAATCGTCTGGTAGTACAAATTTACCGGCGCGGTTTTGAAGTTGGGTATAAGCTAAACGGTTTTGTTTTGCGTAAGCGTATTCAACATAACCGATGGAGTTTGCAACACGTTGTACGTTGCTTGATACGCCTTCGTTACCTTTACCACCCACGCTCGCTGCAGCATTAGGCCATTTAACAGTTTTGTCCGCGCCTACTTTTGATTTCCAATCGCTTGATACTTGGCTTAGGTAGTTAGTAAATACGAAAGTGGTACCTGAACCGTCTGAGCGGTTAACGGTGGTAATCTTAGCGGCAGGTAGGGCAACACCTGGGTTTAATGCTTTGATACGTGCATCGTTCCAAGTAGTGATTTTGCCCATATAGATGTCAGCAAGGACGGGGCCTGATAGTTTTAATTGACCTGGTTTGACGCCAGCGATGTTGACCACAGGTACGATACCGCCAATGACTGCGGGGAATTGGATTAAGCCGCTGGCATTTAGCTCTGCTGGGCTCATGGGCGCATCAGTGGCACCAAAATCAACCGTTTTTGCTTGGATTTGTTTGATACCGCCTGAAGAACCGATACCTTGATAGTTTACTTGGTTACCCGTTGCTTTTTGGTAGTCGCTTGCCCATTTTGAGTAAACAGGTTGTGGGAAGGTTGCACCAGCACCTGTGATGTTAACAGCATTGGCTTGTGCGCCTACAGCAGCTAACGCCACGCTGACGATTAAATGTGATAGTTTCATAATAATTCCTTGATGGACAAATGAGGTGATTGTCAGGGAAGATGATAACTTAGCTTAGGACGTCGCCAACTAATGTGTCGCGTTTTAAATCACCCAAAGCTTGAAAAATTGTTACCATGTTAATGTAACAAAATGTCAAATCTGTTACGGTTATGTTAAAGTTTGATGACATTAAAAATTTTGTTTGGTATTGACTAGACCTACATGATGGCGTATCGGCGGACATGGAGCGTACTTTTCATCATTTTGTCGTAATTTTTAGTTATAGTTAGCTTTTCTTTAAAGGCTTTTTTAATAACAATTTTGCTCAGTCCATGAGTCACAATCCATGAGTTAGGAAGGGAAACATGAATTTAATTGGTGAACATTTATCAAAAAGTTATGACCAAGATTTACAAAACTTGGTGAATTTGTTTTTAAAAATGGGTGGCATGGCAGAAGCCAATCTCACCAAAGCGATTGAATCACTGATAAAAAGTGATGTGGAGCTCGCCGAAGATGTCATTGATGGTGACAAAGAAATCAACTTTACTGAGCAGCAGCTTGATGATTCGGTGGTCAAAGTATTGGCACGTCGTCAACCTGCCGCAACCGACTTACGCCTAATCATGGCAGTGAGTAAATGCGGCGCTGACATTGAGCGTATTGGTGATGAAGCCAAAAAAATCGCCAAGATGGCGCGCCGTGCGACCCGAGAAGGTCAATCACCGATTGGGTATCATGAAGCGCATCAAATGGGTAATTTTGTGCAGATGATGCTAAAAAATGCGCTAGAAGCTTTTGCCAAGTTTGATGCAACAGGTGCTTACCGAGTAATAGAGCAAGATAGTGAAATTGATGCGATGTACAAATCTGCATCACGCGCGATGATGACCTACATCATGGAAGATGGTCGCTATGTAGCAAAAGTCATTGATATTTTATGGGTGCTACGTTCGATAGAGCGTATTGGTGCGCATGCGCGTAATATCGCTGAGCAATTGATTTTTTGTATCACCGGTGAAGATGTGCGTTATCAAAAACTGGGTGCCAACAAAGACAGTGCATTTAACCCCGCAGCTAGCCATGAAATCAATGATGCCTCACTAGATTATCAACCGAGCACTGGCGAAAACTAACGTTTTTAGTCAAACCTGCTCTTAGCCGGAATTGGTTGTCAGGGTTAGGTTATTTTAATGGACGGTTGCATGGTATTTTTAGGTGATTCTGCTACACTGTAGCCTATCAACTTTTGGTGAAAAAAACGATAGGAAACACCATGTCTAGCGAATCACTTAACACCCCAACCCCCACATCTGCTTTGGAAAATATCACCCAAAAATCATTACTTATTTTTGACTTGGACGGTACGTTGATTGATAGCGTGCCAGATTTGGCGGACGCCGTCAATGCGATGCTAACCACGCTTGGCAAAGCCAACTTTAGCGAAGATGTCATCCGCAACTGGGTGGGCAATGGTGGCAAAGTACTGGTGCAACGTGCCTTATCAGGCTCACAAACCATTGACCCCAATCTCACTGAAAACGATACCAATCAGGCGCTTGCCCTCTTTTTTGACTACTACCATCAAAACACCTGTGTCAAAACCCAGCCCTATGCAGGGGTGAGCGAGGGGTTGCGTCAGCTTAAAGAGCAAGGCTATAGCCTCGCTATTGCCACCAATAAACCCATTGATTTTGTTCCTGCGATTGTCGAAAAATTGGGTTGGCAAGCCCTTTTTGCTTATATTTTGGGTGGTGATAGCTTGCCTGCCAAAAAACCTGACCCGATGCCGCTACTGCATATCTGTGACCAATTAGGCTTTGGCATCGCTCAAAGCTATATGATTGGTGATTCCAAAAACGATATTTTGGCAGGGCAAAACGCGGGCATGGATACGCTTGGGTTATCGTATGGCTATAACTATGGGCAGGATATTCGTGATTATCATCCGACCCATACCTTTGATGACTTTGCCACGCTGACTGAGTTTTTGAGTCATGCACGAGTTTAATTACCATCTCAACTTTGACACGCTGAATTTTCGCGAACATCCAGCGTTGTATCGGGTGGGGCGCGGTGAGCAAGGGGTATTATTGGTAGAGCCATATAAATCCGAGATTTTGCCGCATTGGCGATTTGCTACGCCGGAACTTGCGCGTGAGAGCAGTGATACCATCTATGCGATGTTTTTGGACTACCTTGCTCAAGGGGATTTTGTCGGTGCTGATATGGCGCGTAAATTTATCCAAATGGGTTATACGCGCTCGCGTCGTTATGCCAATCACAAAGGGGGCAAAAAATATGACGGCGCTGTCCCTGACGCTAAAAAAGGACAAAGTGGCGCGCATGGGCGTGAGCAATTGCCGCAGCAAGCACAGCAGCTTGAATCCGCACAAATCAAAGCCCAATCTGCGCAAATTTTTAAGCAAAAATGGGATGAATGCCGCGCCAATGCGGACTACAAAGCGCTAAAAAAACAGTTTGAAGCCAAATACGTCAACGACACCCAATACGATAACCTACCGCCCACGTTTTTTCGCGAGCATCCGTTTTTATAGCCTTGCTATATCTTGCGCTATGATGAGTTAGCACGAAAATTAGGCATTCGTTAATTGACTACGATAACTGAGTGCCTCTGTCAGATGCGGTGTCTGAATATTGTCACTGCCTGCCAAGTCCGCAATCGTGCGGGCGACGCGAAGGACGCGATGATAGCCGCGAGCGGACAGATTCAGCCGACTTTGTGCCATTGCCAAAATACGACTTTCTGCATCGCCAAGCGGCGCAAATTGGTCAAGTTCACTGGGGGAGAGTTCATTATTGGCTTTGCCCTGTCTAGCTTGCTGACGCTGATAGGCTTGTATCACCCGCTCACGCACTACCGCAGAAGACTCACCCCTTTGTGCTGACTGCAAATCACTGGCAGGCAGGGCAGGCACGGTAATATGCAAATCAATACGGTCAAGCAAAGGTCCTGATAGCTTTTCTTGATAGCGTTTGATTTGCTCGGGTCGGCACTGGCAGCGACCTGATTTATCCCCATAGTAGCCACAGG
>NZ_DAMALV010000035.1:0-10834 GCF_032069585.1 Moraxella sp. CTOTU48268 | reverse complement strand
GGCAGGGATTCATCGCTGCTACCAGCTGAAAATTGGCGGGAAAGCGTACTTGAGAGTTGGCACGGCTGATGACAATTTCTTTGTTCTCGATGGGCTGTCTGAGTACCTCAAGCACCTTGCGATCAAACTCTGGAATCTCATCCAAAAATAACACCCCCCGATTGGCGAGCGTGATTTCACCGGGTTTGGGCGATGAGCCGCCACCCACGAGCGCCACTGCTGAAGTAGTATGATGGACTTGGCGAAAGGGACGTGTGCCGTAGTCATAATCACTGTTGGCAATCGAGTAAATACTGGCAACTTCAAGCGCTTCATGGTCGTTGAGCGGTGGCAAAATGGTGGGTAGGCGAGATGCCATCAAGGTTTTGCCTGTCCCAGGTGAGCCACAAAATAGTAGGGAATGTCCGCCTGCTGCCGCAATCTCTAGCGCACGTCTGGCTTGGTGTTGTCCTTTGACATCGGCTAAATCTAGCTGATAATTGACTGATTGGTAAGATGGCTTATGCTCGGCTTGGCTGAGTTGTTGCTCATTCATCAAGTGTTGGCACACAGCTTTGAGGGTATCGGCTTGCAACACCCTCACGCCATCGACTTTGACCGCTTCATCGGCATTGTCTTTGGGAACAATCAAGGTGCGCTGGTCAGCCTTGAGTGCACGTGATACTGCCAACGCCCCAGCAATGCCTCGTAAATCGCCATTGAGCGCCAATTCGCCAATAAACTCGTACTGCGCAAGCACGGTTTCATCAATTTGCCCGCTGGCTGCCAAGATGCCTATCGCAATGGGCAAATCAAGCCGTGCGCCATCTTTGGGTAAATCCGCGGGCGCAAGGTTGATAGTTAATCTGCGATTGGGAAATTGAAAACCCGAGTTGATAATTGCAGAGCGCACCCTATCTTTACTCTCGCGTACCGCAGCTTCAGGTAAGCCGACCATGGTGACTGCAGGCAATCCTTGCGATAAATGTACTTCAACCATCACGCTTGGCGCGTTTAAACCTACCACCGAGCGCGTATATACTTGAGCAAACGACATTTTTAAAATCCTTTTCCAACAACTTGGCGGCTACCTTGATACAAGACAGGCCGTTTTTTTATGGCAGCAACTAGACAATTTTTGATAAAAAACGACTGAATCATAGCATAATTCATCTGCTTTCTCATCATCGGCTATCTAGGATGACTATGTTATAATCACAACCAATATTCCGAGAATTTTATGCTACACGCTATACGAGACTATTATGACAGACCAAACTCGCCCTTTATCTGACAGCGAACTGCCCACCTTTGATCGTCCTGTCGAAATCATCGAAAATCCGTATGCCAATGCCAATCGTAGCTACACGACCCAAAGCCATTTGTTTAATGAAGCTATCATCAATAAATACAACCGCTCAGGTCCCCGTTATACCTCGTATCCAACCGCGCTAGAATTTACCCCCATTACTGACGGCATGGAAGCCCGCGTTTTGGCAGAAAAAGACCCACGGGTGCCAGTGTCCTTGTATTTTCACATCCCGTTTTGTCGCCACCTGTGCTATTACTGCGGCTGCAATAAAATCATTACCAAGAAAAACAGTGATTCAGGCGACTATTTAGCGTATCTTTTTGCCGAAATTCGGCATAAACGCAGCTTGATGCAAGGGGACCCTATCGTCGAACAAGTGCATTTTGGCGGTGGCACACCGACCTTTTTGACCGATGATGAGCTGGTCAAATTGTGGAACTTTTTGCAAACCCAATTTACTTTTAGCGATAAACCTACCGCTGATTATTCGATTGAAATTGACCCGCGAGAATTGCGCCCGACCACGCTTGAGATATTGCGTGGACTTGGGTTTAATCGGGTGAGTTTTGGTGTGCAGGATTTGCAAGAAAAAGTACAAATTGCCGTCAATCGCGTGCAGTCAGAAGAAATGATTCAAGGGGTGATGACGGAAGCTCGCCGCCTTGAGTTTCATTCTATTAATATTGACTTGATTTATGGGTTACCGCACCAGACGGTAGATAGCATGCTTAATACGGTTGAGCGCATCATCGCTATCTCGCCAGACCGTCTGTCTGTTTTTAACTATGCCCATTTGCCAGAGCGATTTAAAGGTCAGCGTCAGATTAATGAAGCGGATTTGCCAAGCCCTGCCGACAAATTGACCATGCTCGGTAATACCATCCACGCACTGACTGACGCAGGCTATCAATATATCGGCATTGACCACTTTGCCAAGCCTGATGATGAGCTGGCGATTGCACAACGTGAAGGCAAATTGCACCGCAATTTTCAAGGATATACCACGCATGGCAATTGTGATTTACTGGGGTTTGGGGTGTCGTCGATTAGCCAGATTGGTCTTCATATTTTGCAAAATCCAACGGATTTGAACGATTACCAAAATCTCATCAATGCGGGAAAATTGCCTGCGGTGAAGGTGATTTCTGCGCGCTTGCCTGATTTGCTGCGCCGTTATGTGATTATGAATCTGCTATGCCATGATTATATTGATTTTAAAGATGTGAATGCGCGCTTTAGCATTGACCCAATGACCTATTTTATTGATGAAATCCGCCAACTGGGCGAGATGCAAGCGGATAAACTCGTTGATATGGATGCCAAAGGCATTCGGGTGCTACCAAAAGGGCGGCTTTTGGGACGTAATGTGGCAATGGTGTTTGATACTTATTTGGCGAGTAAAGAAGGCAATCGCTTTAGTAAGGTGATTTGATTTGTTTTATTTATCAGTAAATATCTAGTATATTTATATTTACAAGTGATTTACTTGTATTTATACTATTACATACATTTAACTTAATGTATGGAGGTATAGTATGGATGGAAGAATTAATAGTGGTAGAGCTACTGCTAATAAAATGACACCTGAACAACGTAAGGAAAGAGCTTTAAAAGGTGTTGAGGCAAGAAAATATAAAGATAGTTTACCCAGTGCAAAATTTGATGGTAAGCTCAATATCGTTGACCTACAGCTTGATGTAGCTGTCTTAGATAATGAAAAGCGAGTGATTACTCAGCAAGCTGTTTGGAATGCATTAGATAGACCTTCAAGAGGAAACGCTAGAATCCCAAATACTCCAGTATTTATGGATGCAAAAAACTTACAGCCTTTTATCAGCGATGATTTAAAAGAAGTAATAAATAAAATCGAGTATGTTGATACAAAAGGTAATATTCAAAGTGGATATGATGCTACTATTTTGCCTTTAGTTGCCGATTTATATCTAAAGGCTAGGGAAAATCATGCTTTAACTAACAGACAATTAGATACGGCACTTAAAGCCGAGATATTAGTGAGAGCTCTTGCAAAAGTTGGAATAACTGCTTTAGTTGATGAAGCAACAGGTTATCAAGATGCAAGAGCAAAAGATGCGTTAGCCAAAATTTTAGAAGAATTTGTTGCAAAAGAATTGCAACCATGGCTGAAGACATTTCCCGATGATTACTATAAAGGATTGTTCAGATTGTATGATATTGAATATCCACCAGTTAAAGCTAATTTTAGACCTCAATTTTTTGGAAATATAACCAATAAAATTATTTATGATAGATTAGCTCCTGAATTATTGCCGGAGTTAAAAAAAATGGCTTCTAAGGAGCAGAAACGTGCAAGATTGCATCAATTTTTATCTGAAAATGTTGGACATCCAAAGCTAAGAGAACATTTAGCGTCAATAGTTACGTTAATGAAGATATCTAAAGATAAAGACCATTTTTTTGAATTAGTTGACACTGTTCATCCAGAGTTTGGTAAAACTATACCTATGGATTTTGGTAAATAATCATTTTTAGATATTTATAGGAATAAGAAAATGCACCAAATCCCCACCGACTTACTCAAAAAATCTGCCTACTGGCGCGAAGACATCCAGTTCACCCAAGAGGTACTCGGCAAGCCGTTTCACTTTACCAGCACTTGGGGAATTTTTTCGCCCGAAAAACTCGACGAGGGTAGCCTTATGCTGCTTGACTATATAGAGTTCAAAGACGATGACCACTCAATCGACCTAGGCTGTGGCTATGGCGTACTCGGTATGACTGCCGCCCGTGAATGCCCAAACGGACAGCATTTGCTCATCGACAAAGACTTTGTGGCGGTGGAATATGCCAAAATAAACTGCCAAAAAAACCATTTAAATAATGCCCAAGTTCAGCTATCCAATGGCTTTCGGGATGTTGAAAAAGACAAAAAATTTAGCCTAGTGATGAGTAACTTACCTGCCAAAGCCAGTAAAGAGCAGCATTATCTGTATTTGCTCGATGCCTACAATGCGATGGAAAGTGGCGCACGGTTCTATGTGGTGACCATCAACGGCTTGCGAGACTTTATGAAACGCTCATTTACCGAAGTGTTTGGTAACTCAGATAAAATCAAGCAAGGCAAAACCTATACCATCACCATGGCGGTCAAAGACTAACGCCCTTCAGCTAAATTCTCACCGTTTGGGTTTTTGATTTACTGTAGGCTCGTAACCGGATGTACAGGGTCTTGGTGACAGTGGCGACCACCTGATTTTGGTCATCAACCACCTGTACCTCATAGTTGCGGAACACCGCTTTACCATCCTTTGCTAAGGCTTTTATGGTATCGATTTCGGTGTCATCCAGGTGAAAATCAGCAAACACATCGCTTTTGCCCGCTTTAACAAAATCAATGCTCGCTGACTTATCCCATACCACGTACGCATTGCCCAACGCTTGCATCAACAAAATCATCAAAAATGGGTCGGTCATCGAATACAAACTGCCCCCAAACTGGGTGCCGACGATGTTTTGATTGAGTTTGTTTAAGGGTAAACGCACGCGAATATGATGGTTGGCGAAATCAAGGCTTTCAACACGGATACCCGCCCCAAAATATGGCGGATAAAAGTTAAAAAACTGCTTTAACAACTTGGGGTTATTAAAAGGATTAAGGTAGTCTTTGGCTTGAGATTGAAAGGTTTGGCTTAGCTTAGATAACTTGGATAACCTAGATAGCTTGGATAAATTGGATAGCTTAGATAACATGGCAGACTCGTTTTTAACATGAAAAAAGATATGGTACAACACGCCATTGGCAAGGCAACAATGCTATTGTATGATGGATACAACTGATAGCAAAGCGTGACAAACTAATGGCAAAAGGTAAAGCAAAAAATAACGAAGATGCAGCATTCTGGGAGGCGATTTTGGCTGAAAAAGCGCCATCGCCACCGTGTGAATTGTGTGGACGTGATGAAGTTGAATTAACCCAACATCATCTGATTCCCAAATCCCGCCACGACAAAGCCCGTACCAAACGCGAATTTAGCCGTGAGGAAATGAAAAACGACATCGCCATGCTGTGTCCTGCTTGTCATGCACAAGTGCATGAAGTGTTTAGCAACCAAGAATTATCCAGCTACTACCATACGGTTGAGCGGCTAAAAGAACATACCGAGATGCAAAAATTTATCAATTGGGTAAAAAAACGCCCAGCCGGGCAAACCATTCGCGTCAAAAGCGGGGGATCGGATTAAGACAATAACCACTTTTTAACCAACTTAGTATAGCGCGGCATCACCACATACACCATCATAAACACCACCAGTCCAGTGATAATCAATTTGGCAAGTAACGGTGTAGGGTGAACATTTAAAGCGTTAACAACTTGTTCGTACAGCCAAAAAATTACCGTGACCAGTGGAAAAATCGCTGACCAAGTCAGTAAAAACTGTTTCCAAGGTTTTGGCGTGGGTGGGGGCGAAACGTTGACCAAGTGTGGGTTTTGTGTCGGCAGTGGCTGAAATAAAAATTCTAACCCGCTTTGCACGTGATAGTTGTCATCATCTAGCAAATAAGGTTTGACCTCATCAATCAACTGGCGGCGTTCAGATGAAGCCAGCCATGTGTGCAAATGCTCAGCCGTATCAAATCGCAAAATCACGGTAAAGGTTTGGGTCTTGCCCGCTATCGGGGTGATGACATGGCGATCGATAAACCCTGCAAACGGCTTTGAAAGAGTATCAACCTTTTCGAGCCACATTTGATAATGCACATGGTGCTCAGGCTTGACCCGATGACTAATGATTGCCGTCGCGCCTTGACAGTTTATAGAGGTGGAATGAGGCGAGGACATTGAGTTAACCTTAATTACTAGATTGTATTATAGAAGCTGAAAAAAAGTTATTATCGTTTGTTCCAATATTTTTAAATCTTGAAAAATCTTTGTTTTTACAGATATATTTTTCGTAGCGTTCTTTAGGATATTCAAATTTTTCTTTGGTTTCTTTATTAGTTTTTATTCCATTAAAACCGATAGCGTGCTTACCCACATTCTTACCAGTGATGTTTTTCACAGATTCTTTAATAAATTCTTCAGAAGACATTATCCAAATTGTATCGAGTCGTTCTGAATAAAATACAAACCAATAGTTCTCCCGTAATTCATGTTTTAGAGCGGCAAAAAATGCACCGCTTCCCATGACTACGTCATTTGACCTAGCTTTAATTTGTACTTCAATAAAGCTACCATCCTTAAGTTTAATCACAGCGTCGATGGCATCATCATCTACCAATGGCAGATAGACATCCAAACCTGCTTTTAACATTAATCCAACGACCCAATATTCAATTCTTTTGCCAAATCCTGCAGAATGACGAAATGAAACAGACATACTTTATTCCAAAAGTTTGATAACCGACAAGCTTTGATAATATCAGTAAAAACCCCATAAAGGGCTAAATAGCTTGAATTTTTTTGAGAAACGCATGCCCAAAAACAAAACGCCCAGTATCGACCCTGCAACCATTGAAATTGCTGCAGCGACTGCCGACCGCAAAGCGCGATTGGATCACTTGATTAAGCGCCTGCCCAACTTACCAGGCGTGTACAAAATGCTCGGCAAAAATGGCGACATCATCTATGTGGGCAAAGCCAAATCACTCAAAAATCGCGTGAATAGCTACTTTGCCAAAACCATCGACCACCCCAAAACGCGGGCGCTGGTGCAACGTATCGACAATATCGAAACCATCATAACCCGCTCTGAGACCGAAGCGCTGCTGCTTGAGCAAAACCTTATCAAGCTACATCGCCCGCCGTACAACGTGCTACTGCGTGATGATAAATCCTATCTATACGTGTTTATCTCAGCCGATAAACCTTATCCAAGACTTGCCTATGGGCGCGGTAAAGGACAGCACCAAAAAGGCAGATTTTTTGGACCTTTTCCTTCGGCGCATGCCGCCAAGCAAACCTTGCTAATGATGCAAAAAATGTTTATGGTGCGCCAATGTACCAATGCATTTTTTGCCCAGCGTCAACGCCCTTGCCTAGAGTACCAAATCAAACGCTGTAAAGCGCCGTGTGTCGGACTGGTATCGCCCGAAGAGTATGCCGATGACGTCAACAACACCATTCGATTTTTAAAAGGTGAAGGCACGGATTTGCAAGTCAAATTGGTGGGTAAAATGGAGCAAGCGGCTGAAGACATGAACTTTGAACAAGCCGCCTTGTATCGCGACCAACTCTCGATGCTACGCGAAGTACAAGCCAAACAAGCAGTATATACGGTCAAAGGTGAAGCCGATATCATCGCCATTGCCAGTCAAGCGGGCATTATCTGTGTGCATGTCATGAATGTGCGTAATGGGCAGGTTTTGGGTGGCAACAATTATTTTCCTGATGTGGATAGCGAAAATGACATAGCGGATAACTTGTCTGAGTTTGTCATCTCATTTTATTTCCAAGTCAGTGATGATTTACCCGAAGAGCTGATTATAAGTCATGAGTTGCCCGACCAAACCGCGATAACAGAAGCCTTAACTGAAACCTTTGGCAAAAAGGTGACGATAAAAACCAAAGTCCGTGAGCAGCGCAATGAATGGCTCACCCTTGCCCAAATGAATGCCAACAACGCCCTACAAACCAAATTGGGCGATTATTTGGAAGTCAAATCTCGCTTTAACGCACTCAATGCGGTATTAAAAGAGGCGCTGCAAGGCAAATCGCTCGACCGTATCGAATGTTTTGATATCTCACATACCATGGGTGAAGCCACCATCGCCAGCTGTGTGGTCGCTGACCAAGGTGGACTGCGCAAACGCGACTATCGCCAATATGCCATTCATGGCATCACGGGCGGTGACGACTATGCCGCCATGAAGCAAGTATTAAACCGCCGCTATAGCAAACAGCCACTGCCAGATTTATTGCTGATTGATGGCGGTAAAGGGCAGCTTAATATGGCAAAAGACGTACTGAGCGAGCTGGGGATTTTACCCCAAACCTTGCTCGTCGGGGTGGCAAAAGGCGAAGGTCGCAAGGCTGGGCTTGAAGTACTGCATTTTATTGACCGTGAGCCGCTGGATTTGCCGGCTGATAGCAAGGCACTGCATTTGATTATGCATATCCGTGATGAAGCGCACCGCTTTGCCATTACCGCACACCGCAAAAAACGCGATAAACGCCGCTCAAGCTCAGTGCTAGAAGCCATCCCTGGGTTGGGGGAAAAAAGGCGCCGAGAGTTACTCAATCACTTCGGCGGCTTGCAGCAGCTGCTTGGCGCATCACAAGATGAAATTGGGCAAGTAAATGGCATTGGCAAGGTGATGGCCAATACCATTTATAAGGTGTTGCATGGCTGATATTAAATTTTTAGCCGTTTTGGATGAAACGGGTAGTTAACAATGATAATGACATGGCATTGTAACAATGGCAGAAATTTTTTTTAAATCAAGCGCAGCGGCGGATAGCGATATCTGCATGCACTGTGGCGCATGTTGCGCTAACTATCGGGTGTCTTTTTATTGGGCAGAAGGCGAGACACTCGGTATCCCCGAGCAGATGACGGTCAAAGTCAATGATTTTTATACCTGTATGAAAGGTACCGAAACAAAGCCGGTCAGATGCGTGGCACTCGCCGGCGAAGTTGGTAACTCGGTGGCCTGCCAAATCTATGATAAACGCTCAAGCACCTGCCAATCGGTACAAGTCGGTGACGAGCAATGTATCAAAGCCCGTCATCACTATGGGTTATCTAACGATATCTTTAGTCAAGTGCCTGTTTAATGGCTTTGTGATAAACGAACAGTCAGCTGTTTTTCCACTTCGGTTTTGAGCCATTGATTCAAATCCTCATTCATCAGCGTCATTGATTCGAGCAAATAGTTGTCGATATAGCCTTGCAGCTGTTTGACAATATCTTGTTTGATTTGTTCAATAGCGGGCGTGGTGGCGATAGATGGATTGTCAATATCGGCAAGTGGGTCAGTAACGCTCGTTTCATGGGTCAACACGGCCGCTGTTGGGTCATCAGCTAACGGCTCAGCAAAGTTATCAGCGGTATCAGTGTGATCAATGGCATAGACCATCTCACTGCGATGGCGCTCAATCGTGATATCGCTGGTTGCGGTATCCGTGGATTGAACTTGTTCATCTAGCTCGTGATTTGCAGCCTCGATTGAGCCAGTTGATAGTTGCGTCGCTTGTTGGGGAGGATTGCTTTGTTTTGCTAGATGCGCTTGTTTGGCAATGGCGCGTTCTTGCTCGAGTAGCGCAATGGCTGCGTCATCTTGAGCTTGGCGTTCGCGCTGTAGACGTTCTTCTTGTGCTTGATGTTCTTTTTCGTTTTCTTGTGTTAACTGTATTTGTTCAAGGCGCTGTTGTTCAAGATGTTCTGCTTCATGCCTTTCTTGTTTTAAGCGCTCAGCCTCAAGTCGTTGTTGCTCAAGGCGCTCTTTCTCCAAACGCTCGATTTCTAAGCGTTTGTTTTCTAACCGCTCTTGTTCTAGCCTGTGTTGTACCAATCTTTCTTGTTCTAGGCGTTGTTCTTCAAGCTCGCGCTCACGTGCTTGTGCTTGTAGTTTTTCTTGGTGGTCACGCTCGATAGCCAGTAATTCCTCGACTTTATCATGCAGATTAGGCACGCTAAACCGATACCCATCAAGGTCGGTATCGGGGTAAAGCAAGGTAACGATATCATCGAGTTCTTGAATAATGGCGTGTTTGACAGGGGTAGGAGTGGCAAGCCAGCGCTTTGAAAATTGGTGGGAGAAGGCAAATCCTGACATGAATGGTGTCCAGCGTTAAGGATGAAATAGGATAGCTTCATTTAACGAAAAAACGGCTACAATTTCAATAGCCGTTTTCAAAATTCACACCGTTAAAAGATTAATGAAAGGGTCAATGTTGTCATCACAGTGATTGCCATTTATCGTGACTGCCATTTGGCAAACAGCAGCGAGCCATTGGTACCCCCAAACCCAAAGCTGTTAGAAATCGCATGGGTTAAGTTGTCAACTTTACGGGCAGTATGCGGTACATAGTCAAGCTTGCACTCAGGGTCTTGATGATCCAAATTGATGGTCGGCGGCAATATTTGTTGCTGTAGCGCCTTAACAGTGAAAATCGCTTCGATACCGCCTGCAGCACCCAATAGATGACCGGTCATCGATTTGGTGGAACTTACTACCATGTTCTTACCAAAGATACCCGCAATCGCGCGGCTTTCTGCCACATCACCCGCTGGGGTACTGGTGCCATGGGTATTGATGTAGCCAACGTCACTGGGTGCAATGCCAGCATCACTCAAGGCGTGACGCATCGCCATAGCCGCACCTTCGCCATTTTCCGGTGGCGCAGTGATGTGACTAGCATCATCACTCATGCCAAAGCCGACAAACTCTGCCAGAATCGTCGCACCGCGCGCTTTGGCGTGGGCAAGGCTTTCCATTACCAGCACGCCTGCACCATCACCTAGCACAAAACCATCACGGTCTTTGTCAAATGGACGACTGGCCTTGGTCGGTGCATCGTTGCGCGTTGATAACGCTTGCATTGCTGAGAAGCCACCGATACCG
>NZ_DAMALV010000034.1:0-25563 GCF_032069585.1 Moraxella sp. CTOTU48268 | reverse complement strand
TTCACTTTGAGCGCGAAGTATCTATCATTGCAGTGCGCGCCCAAAACGGTGAAATCCGCTATTATCCGCTCGTGCAAAATGAACATAGCAATGGTATTTTAGCCAAATCAACCGCACCTGCACCCAATGTTGATAACCTCACGGAGCAAGCCCAAAGTAATATCAAAAAATTGCTCGAACATTTAAACTATGTGGGCGTGTTGACGTTAGAATTATTTGTGACTTCTGAAGGCGGCGCTGAAAAATTGCTTGCCAATGAAATCGCACCCCGCGTACATAACTCAGGACACTGGAGTATTGAAGGCGCGGTAACCAGTCAATTTGAAAATCATATGCGTGCGGTGGCAGGGTTGCCATTGGGAGACACAGCCATCGTAAAACCCTCTGTCATGCTGAACGTCATCGGAGAGTACCCAAAACTGGAGGAAGTCCTAGCCATCGCTGGCGTGCACGTGCACAATTATGATAAAGAAGAGCGCGAAGGTCGAAAAATCGCTCATATCACTGTCATGCCGAGCGATAGCAGTCAACTGGATAACACGGTCGCGCAAGTGGTTGCAAAATTACCCAATAAATTGTCTGACTAAAGCCATGTGACTAAAGCTATGTGTCAGCAAAAACACCGCACTCATCCGTGAGGTTGCTCATAGTCAAATCAAACGGCGATTAAAGTTTGACATTACCCAGTTTCTCCTCATCAATTTGCAGCTCGTTGGCAACCTCACTCACCGTTTGGTTATTGGTGCGGTCAAGGTAGGTTTGTGCGCGGTCAACTTCTTGGGTCAGTACATTGAGCGTTTGCTGCATATTGCCTAGTGCTTTGACTTTAAAGGCGTCAATTGCCTGCATGGTCTCATAGATGTGATTAAAGGATTTTTGCAGTTTTTCTAAGTCTACCGAGCTGCCACTGGCTTGCTCATGCACTTGCGCGGTTTGGCGTTTGAGCATGACTGACGTTGATTCAATCAAACTACTGGTCGTTGAGTTAAGCGCATTGATTTGGTCGAGCACCAGTTTTTGACTGCTCAGCGCTTGTGACACCATCACCGCAGTACGTAGCGCAGCAATCGTTGTCGTCGTGGCACGGTCAACGCCTTTGATAAGCTCTAAGTTGTTTTTGCGAATCATATCAAGCGCCAAATACCCTTGGATGTTCACCGCCAGTTGGGTCAAAAAATCCATGTTTTTTTGGCGCACATAAAACAGCAGTTCTTCTTTGACCACGCGTGCTTTTTCAGGGTCGGTGGCTTCAAGCTCACCGATTTTTTGCTCAAGGCGTTCGTCAATTTTTTGACCGACATAAATATATTGACGGAGCGACTGCATGAGTGCCCACATATTGACCTTTTCTTGCTCAATGCTGGCATTGTCTTTCATCAGCTCATCTTTACCGTGATATAGGCTTTCGATGATGGCATTGATATGGGTCTGCGAAGATTGGTATTTGCGAAAATAATCTTGCACGGATTTGCCCATTGGGATGATGCCCAAAAATTTGCGTGGACTTGACAGCGAACCTTGTCGGGTTGGATCTAGGTCTTCGACCACGCTGCGTAGCTCAGTCAAGGATTTGGCAATCGGGGAGTTGTCAAATAAGGCTTTATCCATGCTTTTGGCGGGACGATCGAGCATACGATTTGCAATCTGCGCTGAAGCGCGAATTTCGGCACTACCGAGCTGATGAATGGCGTTGACTTTCTCATCGAATACAGACGTGTTGACAGGGGTTTGTAATACATGCATCACAAAATCGTTAACTTTGGCATCAAGTTCAGGCACTTTGGTTAGGTCAAGTTTGACCAGTTGGTCGGCTTCGTCTTGTGGCACAACGGCAACGGGTTGCGGCGCTTCAAGGCTGATGACAGGGCTGGTTTCTGGCGGGGTGAGTTCTGGCATGATATATCCTTGAGTTGTCTATATTGGTATTTGTATGCTAACTTGCCTTTTAATTTGTCTTTGTATTTTAGCGGTTTGAGCTAACGCTAGTTTGATTATCTTGGTGAATTATTTCATTTGTTGTTCTATTTAAGTAATCATTTTTTCCATGCGTGTTTGACGAATGATTTTTATGATTTATCGCATAATGCGACGTCAGTGTGACAGCGTAACAAAAAATTTTTTAATCAGATGTTAAAAAAACGAAAGCCCAACAGTTAGTTGGGCTTTTATTTTTTCAAAATTCTTGGTAATAAAATATATTATTGTACCCGTGATAGATATTCACCAGTGCGGGTATCAACTTTGATTTTTTCGCCTTGTTGGACAAATAATGGCACACGTACGACTGCGCCAGTTTCAAGGGTTGCAGGTTTACCGCCGCCACCTGATGTATCGCCTTTTAGACCTGGGTCGGTTTCGGTAATCACTAACTCAACAAAGTTTGGTGCAGCAACGCTTAAAGGCACACCATTGAATAGGGTAATGGTACATTCTTCGTTGCTATTTTCTTTTAACCATTTTGCCGCATCGCCCATCGCGTTTTTGTCGGCTTGTAGCTGCTCAAAGCTTTCTGGGTGCATAAAGTGCCAGAATTCACCATCGTTGTATAGGTAGTTCATTTCAGTATCGACAACGTCAGCGCCTTCAAGGCTATCGCCAGATTTAAAGGTGTTTTCTAATACTTTACCCGTTTTTAGGTTACGCATTTTGACGCGGTTGAATGCTTGACCTTTACCTGGTTTAACGTATTCATTTTCTAAAATTGCAAAGGGGTTGCCTTCGTGCATGACTTTTAAGCCAGCTTTAAATTCATTGGTTGAGTAAGTTGCCATAAAATTTCCTAATAAGGTGTTGCGACTAAAAAATAACCGAGGTAAATCAAATCTTTGTATAATAGCCAATTTGCATAAATGCGCTGCCTACGGGGTAACCCTATCCGCAACAGGCGTTATCAGCAAGCGGCATTGACAATTGGATAAACACTATATGATAAACTATTTGGCGACACAAAAAAACTGGCAAAATGCGTTTTCTGACACCATCACGAGCTTTGCTGAATTAGCGCAAGCGTTAGATTTGCCGATAGATAGTTTTGACAGTCAGGTCGGTCAATTTCCCCTAAAAGTGCCACGTCGCTTTGTGCAAAAAATGATGAAAGGCGATATCCATGACCCATTGCTTAAGCAAGTGTTGCCGACGTTTCAAGAAACGGTACAAGTCACCGGCTTTGTCACCGACCCACTCGATGAGCAACACGCCAATCCCGTCAAAGGCATCATTCATAAATACGCATCACGGGTGCTGATTCCTGTCACCGGGGCTTGCGTGGTCAATTGTCGCTATTGTTTTCGCCAGCACTTTGACTACCACGAGAATTTACCAACCCAAAACGATTGGCAAGCCATTAGTGCCTACATCACAGCGCACCCCGCAGTCAATGAGGTGATTTTAAGCGGCGGCGACCCGTTATCGCTGAGCAACCGTCGATTATTGGAGATTTTCACCATGCTTGAAGCATTACCGCAAGTGCAGACCATTCGTATCCATACCCGTGTACCTGTGATGATTCCTGAGCGCTTAGATGAGCCGTTACTTGCGCGATTTGCCAACAGCCGCTGTCACATCGTCATGGTCATTCATGCCAATCACCCCAATGAAATCGACCAAGAAACACAAATATTTTTGGGTAAGGCAAAAAAAGCGGGTGTTACGTTACTTAACCAAACCGTGCTACTCAAGTCCATTAATGACGATGCAAATACGCTTGCAAGCTTGAACGAAAAATTATGGCAAGCGGGCGTCTTACCGTATTATTTGCATGTGCTTGATAAAGTTGCCGGGGCGGGCCATTTCTATATTTCAGATGAGCAAGCAGTCGCTTTGTACTGGGAATTACTCGCCAAATGTGCTGGCTACTTGGTGCCAAAATTGGTACGAGAGTTACCTAATAAGCCATTTAAAACACCGATTGACTTGTATAACCACTAACATATTTTGAAACACAACAACTAAAATAACGGGTTATCTGTTACTTATCTGATAAATAGTACAATTATCTTAAATAACTAGATAAAACATGGCTTTTGTGTTATTTATTGTTGTTAAATAAGTCGAAAAATGTTGTGCATTTTGGTGCAAAAAAATGGTTACGGATCTCACACTAGACGATTTCTTACAGCGCATAAACGATATACCGACCAGTCCTATTGAACTCAAAGTTACCCAGGATTCGTTGCAGGATACGACCGATTGGCAGATACAATTTAATCGTATGTCGGCGTGTGAGATGTATAACGAATATAAGTTCGTGATAAACCAGTTGATGTTTGCCGATATTGACGATGTCAAACGCTTTGCATTATTTGATGAAGTTAATAAAGCCGTCAGCGTATTACTTAGCAAATTGCGGGTGAATTACCAAACCCAGCCGGGGATTTTGGATGAAGAAAAACAGCAAGGCTTAGATACCGTATTATCAGTGCTTTATCTAGGCATCATGTTTTACCATGTCATCTGGCAACGGGCAGCGGCTCGACCTGAAGTGGCTGAGAAAAAAGGCATCATTAGCCTATTTCGCCAAACACCTCAATCACTTACCTCCACTCAAGTCATTCAGCGCTCCCTCTACAGTACCATGCTATTACTGCGCCAATCGCTGTTTGAAAAATATATCGGCTATCGTAAAGATACACAGGTGATTTGGCAATATCTGAATGCCTGCTATCGATTTGCAGTCACCAATGATTGGCAGTCTATCTCCTTGCCAATCAAACTGCATTCTGCCAATGAGTATAGCAAACAAGGTGCACCGCTATCGATTGAGGAAATATATTTTCATTGCTTGACGGTAGCGGTCACCAATCCGTATGCTTGTCGGCGTGCGGATATTGTAGCCATACAAAAAGTAAGTATCCAGTGGATTGAAGCGCTAATGATTAGCAAAGACTTGCTAGAAAAACCTTACCTGTATATTGATTTAGAAGGTAAGCAGCCGCCCAAACTGCTAGAAATCGATGATACATTCAATCCCTTTGCAGCAACCAGCAACTGCCTGTTTGTCATGTTTAGTCGGTTATTTAAACACTTACATCAAACCATCAGCCAAGGTCAAAACAGTAGCGATGCTGAGATAAAAAACAGCGCGCGTCAGGCCAAATTGGTATTGAATAATATCCAAGATGGGTTAAAACCAGCGGCAGACTATCATCAGAACCATTCAAAATGTGAAGTGGTACTTGGATTTAATAATATCCATTACATGCTTGCGAATAAAACCAGTTTGGGCAATCTCATTCATGCCAATGAGTTGCCTGAGCGGTTAAAACCCAAAACTCAACATACGGCGTATCTTAAAAAATCTACCGTTGTGGAGCTGAACAAAGAAAATCCCCAATCCATGTGCCTGTCGCACGTGTTTAACTACGCCAATCAAATCGTTGACCCATATCCAAGCAGCAGCCGTGGCGATAGCTATCATCCGCTGAGGCAATTGCAAGTCAATTGCTTAATTGCGGTGCGAAAGGTTAATGGCGCAAAAACTTGGCAGCTCGGCTACATTAAAGATAACCGTCAAGGTTTTATCGATACGCCAACCGGTCAACCCACCAACAAGACCTACTTAGAAATTGAGGCACAAGTGCGAGTGCATTGTCAAAATGCCATTCCCTGTGGCGTGCGCTTTCAAAATGCCGGTAGTCGTCAGCCACATTTTGTTGCGGCATTTATTATCCCTAGCGATCCAAACAACGCTGATACCCAGCCCCGTTTGCTGATGGCACGCTTTGGCTACCAAGTGGCAGACAAGCTAGTGGTGCGTATTGAGAGCAAGGAAATTAACGTGCGTCTGACTGAGCTACTTAATATGACTGATGATATCGAAGAATACGCTTTTGTAAGAATTCCGTAAACTTAACCGCTAAGAAATGGCAACAAAATCTGCCATTTTAACTCTAACTCATTAAAAATAAAAGATTTTCATATCCTTGTAGCCGTTTTGAAAGATTAATCATATAATAAGAAATTGAATCTAATATTATAAATAATTTATCAAACAGTTCGCTTATAATAGCTTGCACATGGCTCTATAAACCAAGCGTTAATGGGCAAGCGTTTAATGGGATAGTGAATCGATGCAAAAACACAACCAACTCAATCTGTTAATCATTGATGATAACCAGCTGTATGCCGAGCAGTTGGTTGGGTTATTAGAAAAACATTATTATAGACAGGTTAATTTAGGATTTTTGGATGCCAAAGACGAGCTGATTAAGTTATTGCGCCAGTCTTGGGACATTGTTTTGGTGGGAAATGCGTATGATTTATCGTTTAAAGACGTCAAAGAGATTTTAAAAGCCCACCATGCTCACATTCCCGTCATTGCGGTGTTGCCGGATGACGCGACTGCTTACCCAGGCGCATTAACTGCCAATGAGCAAGCCCAGACCCAGCTTGTTAGCGACAATGATAAAACCCATGTTTTATTACCTTTATATACCTATTGGGGCGCGGCGGATGCTTTGCCCAAAAGTAGGTTATTGCGCATGGCTATTCGTATCTGCCATGAACACGAGCATCATAAACTCGTCCGCGAGCTTGAGCGCCTAAAAATGGTATTGAGTGATGCCGAACAGCGTGCCAATATTCTTATCACCAACTCCAAGAGTGCGGTGGCTTATATTGAAGATGGTTTACATATTTATGCCAATGAGCCCTATCTTGAAATGTTTGGGTTTAAAACGCTCGATGAACTGATGGGGGTCCCGGTCGTTGACTTGATTGCGAGCAATAATATCCAAGATTTCAAAACGTTTTTAAAAGACTTTGAAAAAGGCAACCGTACAAATGTCGAATTTGAATTTGAAAGTGTTAGAAAAGATAATACCACCTTCGCCGCTAAGCTGCAGTTAGCGGCCGCTACCTATGACGGTCAGCCGTGTCTACAAGTCATTATCCAGCCCAATGAACAAGCCAATAGTGCTGAGCTTGCCAAAAAACTTGAGGCCATGGAACGCATTGACTCAATCACAGGGCTATTTAATCGTCATGGTTTTGAAAGCCTGTTTCATCGACTGCGTGACGCGATTGTTGAGAAAAACCTATCGGTGGGTTTGATGGCGTTACGCGTCGATAATATTGGTAAAATCCATGCCAGTGTGGGGATTGAAGGAATTGATGGGGTGGTGGTTGCCGTTGCCAATATTCTTGAGCAACATCTCACTGAGATTATTGGGGAAAAGCGGGTGAAAAATGGCTATTTGAGCCGCTTTAATGATAGCATGTTTATGCTAATTATCCCTAATATGCGACAACAAGATTTGACAGCATTGGGACAAAAATTGGTTGCCGATATTAATAGCACCATTATTGAAATTGGTCATCGTACGGTTAAGACCACAGTAACCATTGGTGCAACCTTAGTCAACGCCAGTGCACCTGACACCAATAGTATTATTAACCGTGTCATCCAAGCCGTCGGCATGGCAGCCAAAGCCAATAAGGAAAGCAACGACGATAAAGATTCATTCTATCTATATGACCCAAGTAGTTTTGCCAGCAGTGATGACAGTGCGCTGTACGAATCGCTACGTGATGCGCTAGAACATAACAAATTTAAATTATTATATCAGCCGATTTATGACGTGGAAAACGATGTTAGTAACATGTTTGAGGTGTTTTTACGCCTGCCGCTAGCAGATGGCAGCTTAATGGCACCTGATAAATTCTTAGAAGTGGCGACCAGACATCAGTTAATGGATAAAATCGACCGTTGGATGTTGATTCAAGCCTGTAAAGACTTAAAACGTTACCGTCATGAGGTCGATGCCAGTGCCAGATTATTAGTGCATTTAAGCCCGACATCACTAGCCGATGCCACCTTGCCAAGCTTTATGAGTCGATTGATGCAAGCGTTAGAGACCAGCGAGCCGGGGGTGTTGACGTTGCAGTTTAATGAAACCATGGTAATTGATTATCTAGCGGTAGCAGCCAAACAAAGTCAAGAACTTAACCAAATGGGTTGTCACCTAGGTATCTATAATTTTGGCTCGGCAGTCAATGCGATGGAAGTATTGGAATTTGTCAAACCTCAACTGGTACGACTCGATCGCAGCTATATCAAAGATTTGAGCAACAATGACAATGTCAATACCGTGGCAACGGTGGTGCGCGAAATCACTGAGCGCGGCTCCAGTTGTTTGATGCCTTTTATTGAAGACCCTGCCGCCATGTCAGCGGCGTGGACAGTCGGTGCGCGTTATTTGCAAGGGGCCTATTTGCAAAAAGCGAGTGACACCATGCACATCGAGAATGAAACCAGCTAAATCCAAGCGCTGAATTTATAAAGTAAAAAAGAGTTAGCCAAAATGCACCAAACAATCATTCATAAATCAAAACGATTGCCTATGCTAGGATTGGGTCTTTGTATCGTCATTGCGACAGGTTGTCAACATCAGCCACCCGCTCAGCGCGCTGCCGTCAATTTGCCCATTTATAGCCAAGGGGATGCCGATAACGGTAAAAAGCAATACGAAGAAGCCTGTCTCAAATGCCACAAGCTGCAGCCAGGAAATAACGAGAAAGGCCCGCAATTAATGCGTATTTATGGGGCAAAATCCGCCTTATTAACCGATTATCAATATACAGACGCACTAAAAAACAGCAATATGACGTGGACAGCGGAAAATTTGGATAAATATATTGCCCATCCAAAACAAACCATTCCAGGAACGCGTATGCGTTCTGACCCGATTGCTGATGCCAAAGTCCGCCAAGATATTATTGCCTATATTTCGACACTTCGTTAAATCGCTTTGTGGCTATGCCTTTAAGCGATATTTTTAGCGAACATGATTGATAAACAAAATTTAAATCTTTAAAGGAAAGACCACATGGTGATGGGTAACTTAGACAATCAGCCGTTACAACAACGATTGCAAGCCATGCTGGTGAGTATTAATGAGATCGTCTTGGATAAACCTGCCGTGGTGAAGCTGGCGGTCGCTTGTTTATTAGCCAATGGTCATTTACTGCTTCAAGATTTACCAGGGATGGGTAAAACCACGCTGGCGCACGCGATTGCCAACCATTTAGGGTTATCGTTTAATCGGGTGCAATTTACCAGCGATATGCTACCTGCCGATATTCTAGGGATTTCCCTGTATAAAACCGATACTGGCACATTTGAATTTAAGCCAGGCCCGATATTTTGTCAGCTGTTACTTGCCGATGAAATTAATCGCTCAAGCCCAAAAACCCAATCTGCCCTGTTAGAGGCGATGGAAGAGCGGCAAGTGTCGCAAGATGGGGTAACACGAAAACTCCCTGAACCTTTTTTTGTGATTGCCACCCAAAACCCAACGCAGCAATCGGGTGTGTTTATTTTACCTGAGTCACAGCTGGATCGATTTTTGATGTGTTTATCGCTGGGTTATCCCTCGGTTAATGCAGAGCGGGAGTTGTTACTGGGTAAAGATAGACGTCAAATGCTGAGCCAAATTGCCCCGATGTTAGATACCCAGTCATTGCAGCAGGCACAAGCGCAAGCCAAAGAGGTGTATATGGCAGATGTTGTGATTGACTACTTGCAGCGATTGGTAGCAAAAACGCGTGAGAGCCGAGACTATCATGGTCTATCTACCCGTGGTGTGTTAGCGCTCAAGCAAGCGGCACAAGCCTTCGCTTATTTGGGTGGTTACAATGAAGTGACGCCAGAAGATATCCAAGCGGTATTTGCTGCCGTTGTCGATCATCGCTTGGGGCAAGCTTTTATCCCATTTAATCATTTGGGCGGTGAGCAGCCGCAATCGATTGCGACCCAGTTGTTAAGCCAAGTGCCAGTACTGGTGTAAACCATGATGTATAAAGTATTTTAGCGTTAAAAACTTTCTCATTACTGTATTTTTATTATCCGATTAAATTATCCAATTAAGAGCCCGCGCCTATCATGTTTGCCATTCGCCAGCGACTTGAAAACTACTTGCAAACATGGTTTAAGCGTCGAGCGCCGATCAGCCGCGACATCACCCTCAACCTGCGCAACGTGTATATTTTTTTGAGTAAAGAAGGATTGCTGTACGCTTTTTTACTCATCATTACCTTTGTCGCAGGGATTAATTATGCCAATAATTTGGTGTTGGGTTTGTGCTTTTTGCTAGGTAGTCTATTGATCGTGACTATCCATTATACCTTTGCCCACTTGGCAGGGTTGCAAATCAAACTGGTGGATATCAGCGACACGCAAGTGGGTGACAAAGTGCAAGTGCGACTGCAAATTAGTAGTGAATCAAGGCAACCGCATCGGCAAGTTCGGTTAAGTTTTGCCAACAATGCCTTTGATTTTAAACAGCCGATACGCCGCAAACCGAATGCACAGTCCGCACCAAATGATTGGCTGTTGGTCAGTCAAATACAAGCGCCGCAACAGGTGAGCTTATGGTTAGCAGCCGACAAACGCGGCAAATTTGTGTTACCCAGACTCACGGTGAGTACCGTATATCCCTTAGGTATTTTGCAAGCTTGGTCGTATGTGTTTTTTGAAGGACACGCTTGGGTGTATCCTGCGCCACTGCGCTATGAGATGAAAGCCAGTCAATTTGTGCCATCCGATGATGAGCAAACCGCTGCCTTACACACCCAAGCAGGGCAGGAAGATTTTGACCAGTTGGATAATTATGTCCCAGGGGAATCATTGGCGCGTATTTCGTGGGCGCATGTCGCGCGCGGGCAAGGACTCATGTCAAAACGCTTTGTGGAGAGTGTGGGGCAACAGCAATTGCTTGATTACTATCAAATGCCTGCGGTGACGCATGAAGAAAAACTCAGCCAGCTGCGCTACGGGGTGGATAGTTTGAGCCAGAGCCAAATCGCTTTTCAATTGCGACTGCCTGATGGTGAAGGCGCAATAGGTGAAGGACAAGCATTTCGTCAGCAATGTCTGCTAAGATTGGCAAAAACGCCATGAGTCGCCCTAACCCAAATCACCCTAAATCAACCTTATCGCAGCGCCTAAACCAAATCTCGGCGACTCAGTGGATATTGCTGTCTCAACTGTTGATTGTGGCTTTTCACGTCAAAAACTTACCCATTTGGCTATCGGTGTATGCCTTTTTTATTATTATCTTTCAATTGCAACCGCTGCGACGTTGGTTACCCAAAGCCTTATATCGTCCGCGCTCATTACAGTTGATACAGTACACGGGATTTATTGCAAGCTTGGTGGGGCTGTATTTGACCTATTGTACTGCCTTTGGATTGGATGTCGGTATCGCGTTTTTGCTATTGTGTGCCGTCAGTAAGCTACTAGAATTGCATACCAGGCGTGATGGCTATGTGGTGCTGAGTTTATCACTGTTTGTATTGGCAGGGCTGTTTTTAATCAACCAAGATTTGATTACAACGCTACAAGTGGCGATTGGCACGATGGTCGTGCTGTTTGCCATGATTGCGCAAAATGATGATGGTACAGGACGCTACCGCACACTCGGCTTATTGGTCGGTCAAGCCATTCCTCTGACCATTATTCTGTTTTTATTTTTTCCCCGATTGCCGCCATTATGGTCGGTGCATTTGAGCGGCGCGCAAGCAAAGACGGGCATGTCAGATAGTATGTCACCAGGCGATTTTGCCAACCTCAGCCAATCGACTGAATTGGCATTTCGGGTAGAATTTTTAAGCAATCAGCCAAGCCAGCAAAATTTATATTGGCGCGGTTTGGTATTTTCTGATTTTGATGGTACCACCTGGCGCGCCAATCCTCGCACCTCGCTTTGGACGCCCGATCAGCCGTTTGCTGATTGGTTGTTACCGACGTTGAAGCTGAGTAAACGCTTTACCTTAGCCGTTATCCCTGACTACCGGGTGATTTTGGAGCAGACGGGACAAAATTGGTTGTTTGGGCTTGATTATCCGATAACCAACCAAAAAGGCATCGGGCTGACGTCGGATTTTACCCTGCGGTATTGGGATACTGTCAATCAGCGTTTTACTTATCAAGTGCATTGGTTAGATGATGCACCTATCAATTTAGCCTTATCTACCCAGCAACGTCAGGTTAATTTAGCATTGCCAGCAGGCGGTAATCCGCAAAGTCGCCAATTTGCGCAGCGACTCTATCACCAAGTAGGCGATGACCCAATTGCCTATACCAACGCCATCGCCCAGTGGATGCGTAGCCAGCAGTTTCGCTACACCTTATCGCCCCCTACCTTGGGTAGTAATCGCATCGATGATTTTTTATTTGCTACCCGTGCAGGGTTTTGTGAGCATTATGCGTCAAGTTTTACTTACCTCATGCGAGCGGCAGGTGTGCCTGCTCGGGTGGTAGCCGGGTATCAAGGTGGGCAGTTAGGGCGTGATGGCAAAAGTTGGGAAGTGCGCCAAATGGATGCCCATGCATGGAGCGAGATTTGGGTGCAAGGGCGCGGCTGGGTGCGTGTAGATCCTACGGGCTTTGTAGCTCCCAATCGGGTAGAGCAGGGTATGGACACTGTCACCCAAGACGCTGGGGCAAAAATGTTTGGTGAGGGCGTGGCAGGGCAAATTAGCTATCAGCAGTTTCAAATGCTGCAGCAAGCGCGCCGCTTGTTTGACCAAGCTAGTTACTATTGGCAACGCGATGTGGTCGGCTATGACCAAGACCGCCAGCGGTCATCGCTGTTTAAATGGCTCAATATCCAATCTGTCTATCAGCAAGTGATGGTGATGTTTGTCACCCTTGTGAGCGTCCTTGCGCTATTGGGATTGTGGCTGTGGTGGCGTCGCCGCCGAGTGTGGGATAGGCATGATTGGATTATGGTACAGTTATCCAATCGCTTGGCAAAAAAAGACAAAACGCTTGCCAGGCAGGATAGTGAAGGGGTGCTGGCTTGGCTTACTCGACTTGAGCCAAAAGTCACCGATAGGGCAGCCCTTCAAGCACTTGCCGCGCTATATCGACAAATCCGCTATCAGCAGCCCACGGATAACAAACAACCCATACGGCAATTAGACAATTTGGCGAAAACCATCGCGCTAAAAAAATCTCATTAATATTCAATATTTGTTTGTTATACTCTATAGGATATAAATAAATATAGGGTTTACGAGATATGAATAATTTACCTACGCCACCGCTACAAAACGATAATAAAAACTCATTACCCTTGATTATCTTTGGCATTATTTTGGCACTCGGTCTTATCGCCGCGGCATTTGTACTCGGCACGCAGTTTAAGAATCTAAAACAGTCCGGCACGATCACTGTCAAAGGCTTGGCGGAAGCCCTTTACAAAGCCAATCTTGCCCAAATCCAAATGGGTGTAAGCGCTTGGGGACAAGACTATGCAGGGGCGCTCGCCAATGGTAAAAATGACTTTAAAGCGCTGCAGCAGTTTGTGGCAAGTAAAGGCTTTAGCGTATCTAGTCAAAATGTCACGCCCATAAGCGTTGAGCCGTATAATGAGGACTATGTGGATGAGCAGGGACAAACTCGCACCCGCCAAAATGGCTATAAAGCCACGCAAACGCTGTCAATTAGCAGTCAAGAACTCAATAAAATCACCAACATGCTCGCTCAAGTGCAAAATTATCGTATCAGCCATGAATCCGTGACGTTTGAAAAGCCGCAATATCTGCTCAATGACCTTGAGAAAATCAAGCATGATTTGATTGCCAAAGCCACCGATGATGCCAACAAACGCGCCGAAGAATTTGCCAAAACTGGTCATGCCAAAGTAGGGGTAATGCGCTCAGCATCGCAAGGGTCGTTTAATATTTTGGATGCGCATAATCCTGATACTGATGACTCAGATTATGGCGGCACGTATGATAAAGATGGCGTGGATAAATTGGTGCGACTCGTTGTCACCATTGATTATGCGATTGAGCAATAATTATAGCGTGTATGAAGGCAGTTTTTATGAATAGCTTTGCTAAAATTATGGCATGAGGGTGTTTAATACTTTATCGTCCGCGAGTTTCGCCCATGACAATGCTAACAAAAAAGAGCGTTGTTATCTGTTTTACGATAATAAGTTGAAAATCACGCAAAGTTGGATTGTTCATACAGGTGGCGGTGCAAGGGTCACTTATACCACAATGATTTTGGGTAAAAACACACAGCCTAATGCCAACAATATGTTTTGGTGTGACAAGAGTAAAGATAACAAATGAGATATATGCGCTAATTAACACCAAGCGATAAAAAAACGACAACTCTACATTGTCGTTTTTTTAGCTTTAACTTTAACTTATAAATTCGGATTTAGCCACTTTTCTGCTGTAGCTTTATCCCAACCCTTACGTCTAGCATAATCTTCAAGTTGGTCTTGACTGATTTTACCGACATTAAAATAATCACTCTCTGGATGGCTATAATAAAACCCACTCACGCTAGAGGCAGGGTACATGGCATAGCTTTCTGTCAAAAATGTGCCAATGGCGTTGGTGGTATCAAGCCAGTCAAACAGCTTGCCTTTTTCGGTATGATCAGGGCAGGCAGGATAACCCGGCGCAGGGCGAATACCGACATATTTTTCTTTAATCAGTTCATCATTGGTTAGGCTTTCATTCGCTTGGTAGCCCCAATACTGTTTACGAATCAACTCATGCAAATGCTCGGCAAATGCCTCAGCAAAGCGGTCGCAAAGCGCCTGTACCATAATGGCACTATAATCATCGCCTTTGGCTTTATAGTCATTGGCAAGTGCTTCTGCGCCAAACAATGATACGGTAAAACCACCGAGATAATCGGTTTTTTCAGGACTGATAAAATCCGCTAGGCTGTAATTAGGTTTACCACTGGCTTTATCAGACTGCTGGC
This sequence comes from Moraxella sp. CTOTU48268, assembly GCF_032069585.1. Taxonomy (NCBI): domain Bacteria; kingdom Pseudomonadati; phylum Pseudomonadota; class Gammaproteobacteria; order Moraxellales; family Moraxellaceae; genus Moraxella; species Moraxella sp. CTOTU48268. The sequence goes on along the minus strand of NZ_DAMALV010000034.1, from coordinate 10,829 downwards.
GTAAATGCTCAAAGGTATGCGTGACATTGCCTTGCTCATCGAGTACCTGCACCGTGTCTGAGCTCGAGCGTTGGGCAGGGCTTAGTCTAAACACCGCTTTAGCTGTGACCAATTTTTCCTTGATTAATTTATCAATCATGGCTTGGGCATTGGCAAATAAGTCTTTGGCTTCCTCCCCGACGATGCTATCATCAAAGATTTTGGGATATTTGCCGACCAATCCCCAAGAGATAAAGAAAGGTGTCCAGTCGATATAGGGCAATAAATTTTGTAACGGATAATCGTCCAGAATGACTTGTCCTAATTGGTTGGGCTTAGGCGGCGTGTAGTTTGCCCAGTCGTATTGGAAACCTTGTTCAATCGATTCCGCATATGACAGCTTCGCCGCTTTGGGTTGTCGATTGGCAAGGCGTTCACGGACTTCGCCATACTCTTGACGTAGCTCACTGATAAAATCGACGCGTTTTTCTTTGGATAGTAAAGTCGTTGCTACGCCTACTGCGCGGCTAGCATCGGCAACATAGACAACCGCATCGTTTTGATAGTTGGGCTCGATTTTTACCGCGGTATGGGCTTTTGAAGTCGTCGCACCCCCAATCAGTAGGGGCAGATTAAAGCCTTGCTCCTGCATTTGTTTGGCGACATATACCATTTCATCAAGGCTTGGGGTAATCAAGCCTGACAAGCCGATGATATCGACGTTTTCATCTTTGGCGACTTGTAGGATTTTTTCACAAGGCACCATCACACCCAAGTCGATGATGTCATAGCCATTACAGCCGAGCACCACACCGACGATGTTTTTGCCGATGTCATGCACATCGCCTTTCACTGTTGCCATGAGCACTTTGCCTTTGGTTTCGCCTGCAACTTTTTCTTTTTCGATATACGGATTAAGCCATGCCACCGCTTGCTTCATCACCCGGGCAGATTTTACCACTTGCGGTAGGAACATTTTGCCTGCCCCAAACAAGTCACCGACCACATTCATACCGTCCATCAAAGGTCCTTCGATGACGTCTAAGGGGCGCGGGAATTTTAGCCGTGCTTCTTCAGTGTCTTCATTGATATAGGTGGTTACCCCTTTGACTAATGCGTGTTCAATGCGTTTTTCTACAGGCAATTCACGCCATGACAAATCGACGGTGCTGTCTTTTTTCTTACCGCTTAAATAGTTTTCTGCCACTTGCATCAAATGGTCGGTGGCGTCTTGACCTGACTCGCCTTGGTTGCGGTTCAAAATCACGTCTTCAATGGCGTTTCTAGCGTCTGGCTCGATATCGTCATACAGCTCTAGCATGGCTGGGTTCACAATCCCCATCGTCATGCCGTTTTTGATAGCATGGTACAAGAACACGGCGTGAATGGCTTCACGAATGGGATTGCCACGAAATGAGAACGACACATTCGACACACCGCCTGAGACCATGGCGTTGGGCAAATTATCGGTAATCCATCGGGTGGCATTGATAAAGTCTAAGCCGTAATTGTTATGCTCTTCAATTCCCGTGGCGACGGCAAAAATATTGGGGTCAAAGATGATGTCTTCACTCGGAAAACCGATTTCATCAACCAAAATATCGTATGAGCGTTTGCAGATTTCGATTTTACGCTCAAAGCTGTCCGCCTGTCCGTCTTCATCAAACGCCATGACGATAATCGCCGCCCCATAACGCTGACATAGCTTGGCTTTTTGCACAAATTCTGTCTTGCCTTCTTTTAACGATATCGAATTGACCACAGATTTGCCTTGCGTGCATTTAAGCCCCGCTTCGATGATGTCCCATTTTGACGAGTCAATCATCAGCGGTACACGGCTGATATCTGGCTCACTGGCAACCAAATTGACAAAGTGAATCATCGCCGCCTTGCTATCTAGCATGGCTTCATCCATGTTGATATCAACGACTTGGGCACCGCCTTCGACTTGGTCACGAGCCACGTCCAGCGCTTCGGTGTATTCTTCGTTTTTGATGAGACGCAAAAATTTCTTTGAACCTGTGACATTGGTACGTTCACCGACATTGACGAACAGGCTGTCACGGGTGATGTTGAACGCTTCGAGTCCCGACAATCGGCAAGCTGGCTTGTAGTCTGGCAGTTGGCGTGGGGCAAAGGGTGACGTCATCTCGACAATTTTGGCGATATGTTTGGGGGTGGTACCACAGCAGCCGCCCACGATATTGACCAAGCCAGACTTGGCATAGTCGGCAACCATGGTGGCAGTTTGCTCAGGGGTTTCGTCATATTCGCCAAACTCGTTGGGCAAGCCTGCATTGGGGTGAGCGGAAACAAAAGTTTCGCACACATCCGACAAGGTTTTGATATGCGGTTTTAGCGCATCTGCCCCCAGCGCACAGTTAAACCCAATCGAAATCGGCTTGGCGTGGCGGATTGAGTTATAAAACGCTTCGGCAGTTTGTCCCGACAACGTACGTCCCGACGCATCAGTAATGGTGCCCGAAATCATAATCGGCAATTCAAACCCAATGGTCTCGAACACGCCCGTCACCGCAAAAATCGCTGCTTTGGCGTTTAGGGTATCAAACACGGTTTCTATCAAGATGATATCGGCACCGCCTTCAATCAAAGCGTAAGTCGCCTCGGTATAGTTATCAACCAGTTCATCAAAGGTGACGTTACGAAACGCTGGGTCATTGACATCGGGTGAAATCGAGCAAGTGCGAGAGGTGGGACCAATCACCCCTGCGACAAACCGAGGTTTGTCTGGGGTTGTCGCAGTGACTTCATCACACACTTGACGAGCAAGGGCGGCGGCAGATTTGTTAATCTCATAAACGAGATTTTCCATACCGTAGTCTGCCATCGAAATTTGCGTGCCATTAAAACTGTTGGTTTCAATGATATCTGCGCCTGCCTCAAGGTACGAGCGGTGAATATCACGGATAATATGCGGCTGGGTCAGTACCAATAAGTCATTGTTGCCTTTGACATCACGTCCAAAGCCTGCAAATCGCTCACCACGGTAGTCTGCCTCGATGAGTTTATAGTTTTGGATTTCTGTCCCCATCGCCCCGTCAAGGAACAAAATTCGCTGTTTTAACAGGTCAGCTAAACGCGCTTTATTGGTGGCTTGACGGTCTTGATACGGAAAGCTCGCAGGAGGTGTGAGTTGAAAATTGGCTGGGTCGTGGGGTTTGTGACTGGTAGGGGCGTTACTGGTGCTGATACTCATGCTAATACTCGCAATAAGACTTGTCTTAGTTCAAATGTCATCAATCTTTTTAATCGAGCAATTATAGCATTTTATGGGCGGGCAATCGTGCGATTTGTGGCATATTGAATGCCCAGTTCAACAAAATTAAAGCTCACCAAAATCAAAGCTGACAAAAATCAAACGGAGTACATAGCTCAGAACCAATAAAAAAAGGCATACACTTGGTATACCTTTTTTAGCGTAGCTAAGCTAGTTTGATTAGGCGAATAGCGTGCTAAATAACCAAAATAACCCACCGGCTAGGATAATCGCGGCAGGCAAGGTCAGTACCCATGCCATTAGCAAGTTAATCACTGTGGATTTTTGCAGTCCTGCTTTGTTGGCAACCATAGTACCTGCCACCCCTGATGATAATACATGTGTGGTAGATACAGGTAAACCAAACATATCTGCCGCCGCAATCGTGGACATTGCCACCAATTCTGCAGAAGCACCTTGCCCGTAGTTAAGGTGAGTTTTACCGATTTTTTCACCGACGGTGATGACAATACGTTTCCAACCCACCATAGTGCCCAAACCCAGCGCCAATGCTACCATGACTTTTACCCAAGTTGGGATAAACTTGGTGGCTTTATCGATATTGTTTTTAAAACCTTCAACGTCTTTTTTAACTTTACCTTGTAGTAGTGTAGGTTCTTTTTTCTCAATATTCTTGATGGCTTCTGAAGTAAGATACATGTCATTACGGATATTACCCACCACGCTGCTGTTCCAGCGTTTTATATCGGGCTCAGCTTGGGCTTGTTGTCCAATACTTTGAATAGTATTTGCCAGTGCCGGTACAACTTGGTCATTCATTTTTTTGTCTTGCACATAGGTTGTCAGAATGTTACGGGCATTTGCGTCTGTCACCCCATTATTTGGCTTGCTCATTTGGTTGAGTTCTTGAGCGGTGACTTGGGCTAATGCGCCAAATTGGGCACTTTCTTCTTTAGAAATGGCATGATTAAGCCCATAAGCCATCGGTACTACACCGACCAAAATCAACATGATTAAACCCATGCCTTTTTGTCCATCGTTTGAACCATGGAAAAATGACACCCCAGTGCAAGTTAAAATCAATAAGCCACGAATCCATAAAGGGGGCGGTGTTTGATCCTTGGGCGCTTCAAACAGCTCAGGACGGCTAGACAATACTTTTTTAGCAATCCAAAATAACAAGGCGGCTAATACAAACCCAAAAATCGGCGAAATCAATAAAGATAACCCAATTTTTTCAACTTGCGACCAGTCCACGCCTGCTGTTGCACCGCGGCCATGTAGCAGCGCGTTGGTAATACCCACGCCCACAATCGAGCCCACCAAGGTATGCGATGACGAAGCGGGTAAACCAAAGAACCAAGTGCCTAAATTCCAAATAATTGCCGCAAGTAATAAGGCAAAAATCATGGCAAAGCCATTGGCAGAGCCGACTTGTAAAATCAGCTCAACCGGCAGTAAGGCAATAATACCAAAGGCAACCAAACCCGTTGACATTAACACCCCTAAAAAGTTAAAAAATCCTGACCAAATCACAGCGATCGGGGCAGGTAAAGAGTGGGTATAAATCACGGTAGCGACCGCATTGGCGGTATCATGAAAGCCATTGACAAACTCAAATGCCAATGCAATCAGTAGCGCCAGCCCTAAAAGCAAATAAGGCAACAAGGTAGTGGGTGCACCCATGGTCGAGTTGATATCATGATTTAGACTATAAATCATATAAACAAACCCAGCTAACAACGCACCAATAAATACAAGGGCGGTGAGTTTATTGGGTTTATGATCAAGTTTGGGGCGACCCGCGGCATGAGAAACCTCAGGATTTATCACAAGTGCTGCATCAGATGACATCATAAGCGTAGACCTATAGCATTTATACTATAACAAAACAAACGATTTACAGTTAAATAAAATATATATTGAAAAATCGCTTGGTATTGGTTAGAAAAAATAATAAATAATCCAAAGCTTAAAACACAAAGATGATAGTTTGATGAAAATTTCAAAAATTATTGATGCCTGCTAAATGAATTGGGCGCTCAGCAGGCTTATCTGGTGCAGGTGTCATTTTACTACAATAGATGTAGATTTGAAATGATGTGAGTCAGGCGTGCTCTGTCAAAATCACTTGACGAGCACTGGCAGCAATAGCTGATTTAGCTAAGCCAAATTGTATAATGGCAGGTTTAAACGCGGTGTTGAGTTCAATGAGGTGATGCAACAGCTACAACAGGTGGTGGTAGAGGTTGCGGGCTGGGCTCAGCCATGCCAACTTTGGGTGGCTCGATATAAGGTAACACAGCGCCACGGCAACTTTCTCTACTATTTTTAGTCGCAGCAAGCAGCTTTAAGCGCGCCAAATACTGGGCTTTTAACGCATTAAAGCTTTGTTTATCCACACCCGATGTATTTAAGGCGGTTAATTCAGCCGTAGCGACCCAGCGGTCAACAGTATTATAGTGCTCGCGAGAATGGCGCCAACCAAACTCACAAAATTCTGCTTCTGCCCAGATAAGTTTGACTTCACTATCGGCTACCGTTTTGACGAGCGGGGTGAATGCAGGTGTTTGTTTAATGGTCAAAAGACTTGCCCAAAGATCGGGACGCTGTAAACCTGACGTGGGCGGAATGTCTGCTGTCAAAGGCAGTTTGTGAGCTTGGTTGGTTTTTAACGCCTCAACAATACTTAACGCTTCAGCCAGCGCATAACGACTTGCTTTGGTGATGCTGGCTTCATTTCTTTCATGTGCCACATAACTTAGCCATGCATCGGCTTTATAAGCTTGAAAGCGAGTATTGATTGGCTGGTGCTCAGCTTGATAAGGCTGTAGCTGCTCACGAATACAAAAAACATCTGCGACAAAGGCTTTATTTTGGGTGCCTTTAGCTATAACAGGTGCAACGGCTTTTGTATCAGTTGAACAGTAAGCCCCTGCTTTATATTGGGTAGGCACGGCTTGACTGGCAAGTTCAGCATGAGCAGGACTTGTCATGATACCTATCATAATAGCGAAAGAGCAAATTGATAACGATGGATGGGCGAATGAAGACGCAGCCGAGACACAAGCCTGAATGGGGTTTAATTTCATTTTTTAGCAACCTCATCATCTGCCATCATACGGCTATTGACGGTAGGGCGTTTTTTGTTAAATAAATCTTCGTCAAATTTATAACGTAAGCGGACATACGCGCCTTGTTGGTTATCGCTGCCACTGGCGATATCATCGTCATGATAGCCTTTGAAGTTGTAACCTGCAGAAACCCACAGATTTGCCATGGGTGTATAACCCACCTCGGCCCCGATTAAATAATTACGTGAGTCATTATCGCTCCACATGGTACCCGCCTGGATACCCGCATCCCAACGTTCGTTGATGTCATACATAGCGCGAGCCGATAATACTTGAGAGGTGCTATCACTGGTGATGCCATCTATCGTCAATTCATTGTATTTACCCGCGTAATGACCCGATAAAGTCAAGCGGCGTACAGGATGATAGTTGCTATGTAAAGAAGCAATATAGGTTTCTTTTTTGTAAGGGCTATCTGCGTCTAGACCGTTATTGTCATAGCGATATTCAATTTTTGCTAGATGGTCGCTGATGTTGTTATCGTAGTCACGATAAGCCACACCCAACTGAAACCGATCAATGGTGCGATCTTTATTTTGCTCATTATCTTGTTGCAGCGAATAGATATTTTTGGCTAGCAAGGTAACGTCATCATTGATTTTGTTGGCATAACCAAAACTAGTCAGCAAAGTGTCAGTTTGTACGCCCCAACGTTTTTCAACACGCCCACTCACTTTATATTTGTCACTGGCTAAGTAGTCAATACCTACCGTTGCTGCTGTTGCTGTGTTGTCGCTCTCACCTTGCATAGATTCAAGGTGTTCAAATGATGTATTGAAGTACACGCCATCTCGCACTTTCCATTTATTGCGTAAGCCAATCGCCGCTTCGGATTCGCGTGATGATATGCCATCTTTGACACGGTATTCACTAAAGACTTGACCGTCTTTCATGTAGTTGGCATCTACCCCGATGATGGTTGATTGGTGTTCATCTGTACTATCTAGACCATAATCACCGGTTAAGGTTGAAGCCAATTCGTGACGCGCATATAGGCGACCTTTATTCCATAGGCTCGTTTCACCACCAACACTCCACGCATTACGGCTAGCATCATCAACATCCTGCTCATATTCGACAAACACTTTTGATTTATTCAGTCTTGGTAAATCCGCAGTCAATTTACCACGAAGCGTCGTACCTTGATAATTGCTGTCATTGTTAGTCACGCTTGAAGTCAATGATTGATTAAGGTCATCGGTATTGACCACTTCTTGATAATTGGTAGAAGCCGCTTTGGCATCTTTTTCGTAGTAACGTATACCTAACTCACCTGTCAAGATGTTGCTGAGTTTACGCTCAATACTGACCGTCGCACCTTGACGTTGGCTGTCATTGGTGTGGTCTTTGGTTTGAATGGCTTCAGCTTTTAGCAAGGTCTTATCATTAATACGGCTATTGACCGTAAAGCCAGTCTCAGTACGCCCAGCAGTAATGGGTGAAGTTGCAGGCGTAAAGCCTTCATCGGCTTGGTTGTAATACAATTTGGCATCACGCGCTTTGTCTTTATAAGTCAATTCAACGCGCGCCGCATCACCGGATGTCTCTGAATTTAAACTTTGAACATTAATGGCTGATGCAAGTGAGTCATTGATTTTATCAGAATCATAATGGGCAACCTCAGCGATAAGCTTTAATTTGTCGTTAAATTTAACAACGCTATTCACCCCTGAGAGTTTTTCGTTATTGGTAGGGTCGTCACTTTGGGCATAACTTGCGCCAATATTCACTCGTTTGGTGAGCTGATAGTTACCAGCGGTACCGACAATGGTATAGTCTTCACCAACATCATCCGCTTCAACGGTCACGCGCAAATAAATGGGGTTGCCATCAATATCCGTGCTAGCAATCGGTGCGCGTAGATAAATAGCACGGCTAACACTATCAAAATCGTAGTCACTATAACGATTGAGCGCTTGACGAGAGATAATTGTCCCTGGATTATTGCGGTCATGAACCAGTACTTCAACCGTTTCACTGTTGAGTAGGATGTCCGCAAAATCTTTAACGCCAGTCGGATAGGGACCTGAGATACCCAAACCACGAGTTTCTGTGACATGTTGGCTTGAGCTCGTTTGGGCAGCAAAGGCAGTGACTTTGGCTTTATCGGATTCGTAGTGTGCTTTTGCACCTGTTAGGGTACGGTCATATTGACCTAACGATAAGCCCTCTTCGTTGTCGATATGGGTTTTGATATCGCCATACATCACGAATGAACGACCTTTGTCTAAGCGTACGTAGAATTTTTCGCTAGACTGGGCATCGAAACCTTTGGCAGAGGCATCACCATACACAGGATAGTATTGATCGGGGTCAATATCACGAAATAGACGATCTTTTTTGTCTTTATCGGAATCATACGCCATGGTCAATAGCATATTACCACGCACTTTACCTTTTAAGAAAAATGCGGCACGACCATGCGTACTGGTTTTATCGCTATCATTGCCTGATAGACTGCGTAATTCTTCTTCAAAACCGTCATTGTTGCTGACGGATTCAATTTTTGAGCCAAGGTTGTTAAAGGAAATCGCTCCTTCAACAATACCTGCCGCAATCATCGGGCGTAGTTGTGGCACGAATTGGATAGGGATAATTTTTTGTAAGTTACCGGCTTTGACCACCAAGTTGCCTTTGCCTGGATTGGTGGGAGCACGGACGCTCACAAGCAGTTCACCGCCTTCAGCCATCATTTGAATGCCAGCTTGGTCTTTACTGTGATCTGGCTGATTACTGACAATAGTACCTATATCGGTATCAAGTGATACCGTGGCAGGCGCAGCATACTGACCGTGATCGGTATCATTTAGGCGTATTACCACTTGATATTCGCTAATGCCATCCGCTTCTACGGTATTTGATTGATTAACGGTAGTAATATCTGCAATTTGGTTGGGAGCATATACATTGATAGATTTGCTAGAAACGACTTTGCCTGTGCTATCTGTTGCGCGAATCGAAAGGGTATTATTGCCACGTTGTAACGGTACTGCAAAATAATCAAACCCTGAAATACCTTCTTTATCCCAAGCGACTTCTTTACCCATTAAGCTTGCATCAACAGGGTGGTTGTTAACCAATAATTGTGTGCTTGCGCCTTTGGGTGCTTTAATTTGAACACGGATTTTTGTACTATCGACACGTTGGTTATTGGTCAAATTTAAGAAATCTGCATCGGCTGTCACGCCTTCGATGCGCTTGTCATCGGCTGTCGATAAGGCTTTTTCAATCTCAGGCGCTTTGACAGGGGCAAGGGTATGTACTTCTAGCTGCCCGGTTTTTTTGACGGGCGCTGTCTTGTCAGTAATCACGGATTCACAGTTGATCTGACCATCAGCGATATTGGGGTTTTTACAGCCAGAGGCTTCAATATTGGTGTCGTTATCAACCGTGTAAGTAGGCTCTAAAGCCAAATCTGTTTTGATGGCTTGCTCTAACGCATCGTTCTTAATCGCAATTTGTTTGGCGCGTTTTTGCAAATCGCTAATTAATGCCGCATGACCTTGGTTATCATTGCTGTCAATCCCATCGGTTATTGCAAAATCTGCACGATGCAATTCACCAAATTTTAAGTCAACAAAACGGCTCCCTGGATCGCCTGCATTACGATTGCTTTGTTCGATAAGTTCAACACCGCGCGGTAGCGTGGTACGGTCAAGTTTGATAACGTGGGTTTTGGCTTTCATGCCATACACGCTGTATTTACCTTCGCTATCTGTGACGACGAAGGTACCATCTTCTAGATAAAGACGAACACCTGCAACACCCAGTTCATTTTGCGCTTTTTGTTGAATGCCATCTCGGTTAAGGTCAGCATATACTTTACCAATGATAATGCCATCGGTGTTTAATACGCCTGCTGTTACATCAATATGCGCTTCACCTAAGGGCGATTGAACGACACTGCCAGTTAATGAATTTTTACCTTCTGCAAATGCGATATTGGTGCCTGTACCTGAGGCAGCATTAGACCCCAAAGCAACGCGATAGGTGACTTTTTTGGTTTCATTGGCTTTTAGGCTGTTTAAACCCAATGTCATATACTTGCCAGACTGGGCAAAATCTTGCGTGTATTTTTGACCATCCACTCTGACCGAGTTTTTGACATAGGTAAAACCTAAGGGTAAATCGTCCTTGACTACCACGTCTGCCGCATCGGTTTTACTTACATTTGTGACTTTAATAGTATAGTCGACAAAATCGCCAATTTCGGCAGATGTGACATTCGCTTCTTTGCTAATGCTTAACGCAGTCTGGTCGTTATTAACATTGATTGATGTTAAGATTTTGTCTGAAATCACCCCAGTAGTGCTACCATCGGCACTTTCGCACTTATCGGCTTGGGTCGTTAAAGTATCACCATCCAATGTCTGAATGACGGCATCGGCAATGGCATTGGCATTGAGCTCGGTAGGGGCTGAGATACGGTACTTACCTGTATTGACCCCTGTTTCAACGGCTTTTAGGCGAATAGTATC
>NZ_DAMALV010000033.1:0-26542 GCF_032069585.1 Moraxella sp. CTOTU48268 | reverse complement strand
CAGCACAAAACCATCACGGTCTTTGTCAAATGGACGACTGGCTTTGGTGGGTGCATCGTTGCGCGTTGATAACGCTTGCATTGCTGAGAAGCCACCGATACCGAGCTGGCTTGAGGCTTTTTCACAGCCGCCCGCTACAATCACATCGGCATCGCCATACGCAATCAACCTTGCAGCCAAGCCAATCGCATGAGTTGCAGTAGTACAAGCGGTAGAAGTGGCAAGATTTAACCCTTTAATCCCATGACGAATCGCCACTTGCCCAGCTGCCATATTCACAATGGCTGAGGGCACAAAAAACGGCGAGATTTTACGCGGACCTTCGCTATTAAGTTTTACCGCTGTATCTTCAATGGTGGTGATACCGCCAATCCCTGAGCCAATAATCACGCCGATACGGTCGGGGTCAACCTGCTGTACAGGCACGGCTTGCAACTCACTGATAAAGCCTGCTTGCTTCAAGGCTTGCGCTGCTGCGGCAACGCCATATTGCACAAAGGTGTCATACCGCCGCGCGTCTTTGGCATTCATGTACAAGCCGATATCAAACCCATCCACTGTGCCGGCGATTTGTGCACGGTAGTCAGTGGCGTCAAAATGGCTAATCGCTTTGATACCGCTTTCGCCATTAATGAGCCGTTGCCAAGTGCTCTCTACATCGAGTCCTAGCGGGGTAATGGCTCCCATGCCTGTGATGACAATACGTTCATGGTCGGGGCGTTCGTCGTAGCGGGGCTTTTTTGGGCTAATTTTTGTGGTCATTTTATGCTCGAATTTTTGAATAATATTTTTTGAATAAAATTTTATGAAAGTTTAGCAAAAATAGTGTACGAGTGTAAACACAATAACTTTAACGTCTTTAGGTTGATTGTATATATCTTTAGCTCATTGAACAACATTAGCCCTCACCCAAAGATGACCGAAGCCCAGCATAAAGGCTATAAGTTAAGGGCTATGATTTAAGCGCTATAAGTAAGTGCTATCAATGTCATTGTCGACGTAAAAAATACACACGGTGTTAAAAACACACCTGTCCCAATACCACTTTTTTATTTGCCCCTGTGACACTAGGCAAGTTACTCGGTACGTTCAAAATCGTCTGCTGAGCCAGCCATGCAAACGCTACGGCTTCGACCCACAACGGCGGCAACCCAATTTTGTCGGTAGTTTGTATGCTCCAAGTGGCTAAATTATCTTGTAAACGGCTCATTAAATAGGCATTTAACGCCCCACCACCACAGACAAACAACTCGCCTTGCGCACCATCAGTGACGGACACAATGGCATCGCTGACGGATTTAGCGGTAAGCTCCACCAATGTCGCTTGCACATCGGCAGGTGAATACGCCAAATTGGGGAATTGCTGACCTAATTGTTCTAGCATAGCGTCAAGCCAGGCTAAATTAAACTCCTCTCGCCCAGTGCTTTTTGGGAACGGCTTGGCAAAAAATGGGTGAGTCAAAAGCAAACTTAATAACGGCTCAAGCACTTGCCCCGATTTCCCCCAATCGCCATTGTGATCATAGGCTTGTTGGGTATGACGCTGACACCAACCATCAATGAGCAAATTTGCCACCCCTGTATCAAATCCAATCACATTATCGCTGCCATCAAGTACCGTGATATTGGCGATGCCGCCTAAGTTTAAAATCACTTTTGGCATAACTTTATCGGCATGATAAGGCGGTGTAGCAAACATGGCTTGGTGAAACGCAGGCACGAGTGGTGCGCCTTGCCCACCCACTGCCATATCACGGCGCCGAAAATCGCTCACCACCGCAATAGCAGTGCGCTCAGCAAGTACATTCGGGTCAAGCAGTTGCAAGCTAAATGACCACTGTGGGCGATGACGCACGGTTTGCCCATGACAACCAATCGCGGTTACTTCATCAGGGGTGACCTGCGCTTTCTCGAGCAATTGATTGACCAAATTTGCGGCAAACTCAGCATAAAACACGCTCGCCCAACCAAATACATCAAGTTCACTCTCGAACGCCAAATTATCATCAGCGATGAGTTGTGCCACCCCGTTTGGTTGGGTGAGCGCTAACAACACGGCGCGTAAATCAGCGGGAAACGGCTCGCTCACCGTCACCAAAATCTCGACAGGCTCATCATTGTCTTCATCAATCTCATAAAACTGGCACAGCACCGCATCGAGTCCGTCAAGGCTGGTGCCACCCATCATGCCAATCACATACGGCGAGTCGGCAAGCGGGTTTTCTTTGGTGCTCATCATATCATCCATGATGTCGGTAAAATGGCTAAAAAATCCTTCATCAAAAGGCAGGTTAGCAGGTAGTCCAGTCGGCAACGTTTGGCTCATAATTATTCTCGTTAGGGCTGTCAAAGTAGAGAGTGCCTTGATTATAGCATACTAAAAGCCTGCCTTATTTTATCTACAAATTTGCTATAATGGCTAAACTTCACTTTTTTTTCAGCCGTTTTAACCCGCGCTTTTTTCGAGGTAAGCATGACCGATTCTACTCATAGATTTTTAGCAGCAGAAGAACAACTCAAACTCATCCAACGTGGTACGCACGAAATTATTTCGCAAGACGATTTAATTAAAAAACTTAAAGAAAACCGCCCACTGCGAGTCAAAGCAGGGTTTGACCCGACCGCCCCCGATTTGCACTTGGGTCATACGGTTTTAATCAATAAACTCAAGCATTTTCAGGATTTGGGACACCAAGTGTTGTTTTTGATTGGTGATTATACCGCGCGCATTGGTGACCCAACGGGTAAAAACACCACTCGTCCGCCATTGTCTGAAGAAAAAATCCTGGAGAATGCCCAAACTTATAAAGAGCAAGTATTTAAAATCCTTGACCCCGCCAAAACCCAAGTGATGTTTAACTCCGACTGGTTTAGCAAAATGTCGGCAGGCGACATGATTGGTTTGGCAAGTCAGCAAACCGTGTCGCGTATGCTCGAGCGCGATGACTTCTCAAAACGCTATCACAGTCAAACGCCGATTTCGATTCATGAATTTTTGTACCCACTGGTGCAAGGTTATGACTCAGTCGCCATGCAAGCCGATGTTGAGCTAGGTGGTACTGACCAAACCTTTAACCTACTCATGGGTCGTACCTTGCAATCTCGCTACGGTCAAGTGCCACAAGTGTGTATCACCGTGCCGATTTTGGAAGGTTTAGACGGCGTACAAAAAATGAGTAAATCGCTTGGCAATTACATCGGTATTTACGACAGCGCAGGCTCAATGTACCAAAAAATCTTGTCCATGCCAGACACTTTGATTGCGCGTTATTTCGAGCTACTTAGCTTTAAACCCATGGATGAAGTCGAAGCCTTGCTAAAGGACATCGAAAACGGGCGCAATCCGCAAGAAGTCAAACGTATTTTGGCGCTAGAGCTGATTGAGCGCTTCCATGACAAAGAAGCCGCCGAAAACGCTCACAAATCAGCGGGCAATCGCTTGGTAGATGGTGAGTTGCCCTTGGATTTGCCAGAGGTGACGATTAGCCTTGATGGTCAAGCGCAGTTGTTTATCACGCAAGTGTTAAACCAAGCCAATTTGGTGAAAAACTCGGCGCAAGCCAAAGACTTTTTGAAAAACCAATCGGTGAAAGTGGATGGGCAGGTCGTGGATGCAGGATTTGCCCTCACGGCAGGACAAACGGTGGTGATTCAAGCAGGCAAAAAAGCGTATGCCAAAGTGACGATTTCCTAAAGTCTATTGCTTAACCAATGGTTTTATTTTAAAATGTAGTGACAATATCACTACATTTTTGCTTTTTATAGAGGTCAATAGCTATGACACAATCAACTATGTATCAATTTCGACTTGATGCCAATGAAAAGCGCCAAGCCTTTGAAGTGTTTGACGAACTGGGTATTAAGCCTGCGCAAGCGATTCGTCTATTTTTACGTCAAGTTACGGCAACAAAGTCTATTCCGTTTGACGTCGCAATTCCTAACGCCACCACGCAACGAGCGATGCAAGACGTTGAAGCCATGATTGCAGACAAGCAAGCCCGATTTAGCAGTAACAAGGAATTGTTTGATGCCCTCGAAAAAACCGATTAATTCAAAACGCACGAATTTACCAAGAGCCTCAGATTTTACCAAAGATTTTTTGAATGATTGGCAAAGGCTAGTTAAAACAGGGCGTTATGACATGGTCAGGCTCAAAGAAGTCATGCTGTTATTAATTGCCAATAATGAGCCGTTAGGGGCAGAGTGGAAAGACCATGAACTAAAAGGAAATTGGGCAGGATTTCGAGAGTTACATGTGGGTGGCGATTTTTTATTAATCTACAAAATTCAAACCATCACAAAATTTGAGACCGTTTATTTTACTCGTGTAGGAACACATAGCGAACTATTTGAATAAAAAGGGATTTAAAAATGAAAGCCATCTTCCTCGACCGAGCCACCTTTTCCGCTGATTTAGCATTAACACCCCCACATGGACTGAGCGATTATCAAGTGTATGCGCAAACGCCCAATGACCCCAAAATCATCATTGAGCGTTGCCAAGACGCGGATATTGTTATCACCAATAAAGTTGAGCTTACCGCCGAAATTATCGCGCAACTCCCAAAACTCAAACTCATCCAACTGACCGCCACAGGGATGAACAACGTCGATAAAGACGCTTGTGACAAACACGGCATTACTGTTAAAAACGTCGCAGGTTATGCGGTCAAAAGCGTCCCCGAACATACCTTTATGCTGATACTCTCAGCCATGCGAGCGGCTCGCCATTATCATCATGAAGTGGTCAAGGGTGACTGGCAAAAAGATGGTCGCTTTTGTCTGCTCGACACGCCACTCATTGACCTTGAAGGCAAAACGCTGGGCATTATTGGCTATGGCACAATTGGCAAACGGGTTAGGGAAATTGCCAAAGTCTTTGGTATGACAGTATTGATAGCCGAACACCAAAACAAACCGCCAAGAAATAGCGACTATAGCGCTTTTGATGATGTCCTCGCTCAGTCTGATGTCATTACCCTGCATTGTCCATTGACGGAGCAAACGCAGCATTTAGTGAATGCCGATAGCATTGCCAAGATGACAAAAAAACCGTTGATTATCAATGTTGCGCGCGGTGGCGTGGTCGATAGTCAGGCGGTGGCTGATGCCGTTACACAAGGTAAATTATTAGGTTATGGGGCAGATGTGTTTGAAGATGAGCCGATTAAAGACAACGACCCATTACTCACACTTAAAGACCACCCAAGAGTGATTTTTACCCCGCATAATGCGTGGGGCAGCGTCAATGCCCAGCTTAACCTATGGGATATATTGTGTCAGCAAGTACAAGAGTTTACCCAACTATCCCATAAGGGAAATAACGAAAATAACGGAAAATAAATATGACAAGTAAACTGCAATTCCAAGACCTAATTATTGGCACAGGTAAAACTGCCGAGCGTGGGGCACTGATTACAGCGCATTACACGGGCTATCTGCCAGATGGCACGGTGTTTGACTCATCGCATCACCGCGGGCAACCGTTTGAAACCGTGATTGGCACAGGGCGTGTGATTAAAGGTTGGGACGTGGGTGTCTTAGGTGGCGAATACGCGCAAAAAATCGGCTATCAAGCCCAAGTTGAAGACCCTGCCAATCTCATAGCCATGCAAGTTGGTGGCAAGCGCAAACTCATCGTGCCAAGTCACTTGGCGTATGGTGAGCGCCAAATCGGTAAAATCCCACCAAATTCAGACTTAACCTTTGAAATTGAATTATTGGATGTCAAAACTCGTGATTGAGATTAAATTGGGTATTTATCAGCACTACAAAGGCAATTTGTATCAAGTGTTACACCTTGCCAAGCATAGCGAGAGTGAAGAAGAACTGATTGTCTATCGTGCCCTTTATGGCGATTATGGGGTGTGGGTGCGGCCGCTTGCGATGTTTGCCGAAACGGTAGAAGTCAATGGCGAAGCTGTGCCAAGATTTAAGCTGATAAAACCGCTAGACAGTTAAGTTTGGCGGTAATTGATAGGGGTCAATGATATAAAAATAACCGACAACAAAAAACCCCAAACTAATAAGTTTGGGGTTAATCGATTTATACCTAAGACAAATAAATAATGGTGGCGTGGGGCAGGATCGAACTGCCGACACACGGATTTTCAATCCGTTGCTCTACCGACTGAGCTACCGCGCCATGTTTGTCAGCATCAGTATTTGAGCGGCTATTAAACTAAAAATCGCCAAAGGTGTCAAGCACTATTTCAAAATTTTTGCAAAAAGTTGCTAGTAACTGGCAAAATCCTAAGTTATATCAAGTTATATCAACTCGTACATGGCTAAAATACGATGAATTGCGCCGCAGCCCGGTACAAACTTGGTATTGCCTTTTTTACGCTCAATGTCGGTGACTTGTTTGACAAATTTGGGTGCAAGACCGCGCCCGCGATTGGCAGGATGTAGTACGATGTACTGTAGCAAGCGGCTAGAATCGATGCCTTCATTGAAGCAGCCAATCGCGGCAATCGGTTTTTCATTAAACATCCCCAAATACAGGATATCACCTTTGGCAAAAGCCTTTTCAAAAAACGCCACAGCTTCACGACCTGTCGCAAACTCAGGCGAGCTGTCGTACAATTTTTCCACCCGCAATTTAAGTTCAGGATCGTCAATGCTGTTGTGTTCAAAGTTATTGATGGCAACGGATTCTAATGGCATAAAGCCCTCCTTTTTAATTAGCTCACGTTTTAATTAGCGCATGTTGATTTAGTATAAAATAGTAACTAGGATACCAACAAACTTGTAATTGTTATCCAGTATTTTTTGCTAAAAATAAAAGCTTGCAAGGCGTTGGCAAGGCCTTGGCAAGCCGTGATGGCTTTTTTGGCTTAACCAAATCTTGGACAAACTCTGTGAAATGATAATGTGTTTTTCAAAACAACCTGCTCGATGCCGTCCACTAACGGCGGGCGAAAAAGCCATTGCCGCCAGCGTCTTTGGTGATACATTACAGCTTGATAGTATACGCCTAAAAACTGCATGGTGGGTGCTCAAAGGCTATGCGGTCAGTCCCAATGGTCATGTGTATTTTCATCCCGCAGATTTTTGTGATGATTTTAGTCAGCAAAATGTCTATCTGCGCGCGTGGCTGGTGCATGAATTGACCCATGTTTGGCAAATCCAACAAGGCATTAAGGTGTTTCGCCGCGCCTTGTTCAATCGGCGCTATAGCTACGAGCTGCAAGCCAATAAGCCATTTGGTCGTTATGGTATAGAGCAGCAAGCGCGTATGGTGGAAGATTATTATCGAAAACGTGAGCTCAAACAGGATTATGAGCCATTACTCGCCTTTATTCCGTTTGCCAGTTTACAGCCTGCCACCGCCTAGCGGTATCAACTCTCTGTGTCGCTGTCACCACCCAATGTTTGTAGCGATTGCGGTGGTTTTTTTAGCATAATTGCTTGATAAATGCGTGTCTTAAGTTTCAGTTAAGCTAAATCTGTATGATAGCCTCATCCTAAATTTGGTTATTATATAATGGCTATTTTTTGGTGCATTTGGATAAGGTGAGTAATCGTATGTCAGTGAATAACTCTCGATGGGTAGCATGGCGTCAGCAAGATATTAATACTAAAAGTGTCAATGCTCAAGGTGTTAGTACTCAAGGTATCAATGCTTATGTGATGATGGGTATTGTCGCGCTATTTTTGACCCTGACCGCAAACGTTACTTTCTTTGATAAAGCCACTGAAGTCTATCCGTTTACCCAGCATATTGGGTTTATAGGCTCATTGCCGCTGGTGCTATGCGGTGTGATGCTACTGGTTATTGTGCTGCTTAGTTATCGTTACACCCTTAAAGCAGTATTGATTTTTTTGCTATTGACCGCGGCAGTCACGGCATATTTTACCGATACCTATGGCACTGTCTATGATGTCAATATGCTACAAAATGCGCTACAAACCGATAAAGCAGAAAGCGCCGATTTGTTTAATGTCAATTTTATCTTACGCATTTTATTGCTTGGGGTATTGCCTAGTGTATGGGTGGCGTGGCAAAAGGTCACATTTCCCCCCCTCAAGCGCAGTCTATTGCAGCGCGGCTTGACGTATTTGGTCAGCCTCGGCTTGGTGGTGTTGCCGATTTTGGCGATGAGTAAAAATTACGCCAGTTTTTTCCGTGAACATAAACAGCTACGAAGCTATACCAATCCTGCAACCCCTGTATATGCACTGGGTAAACTTGCCAGTATACAGCTCAAACAAGCACAGGCACCCAAAACACAAATTATGCATGCAACCGATGCGGTGCAGGTGAGCAACCCCACCACCCGTAAGCCAAAACTGGTGGTATTTGTAGTCGGGGAAACCGCGCGCGGCGACCATGTGCAGCTAAATGGCTATAACCGAACCACCTTCCCGCAGATGGCAGCGACGGCTGGGGTAACTAATTTTAACCAAGTCATCGCCTGTGGTACCTCAACCGCTTATTCGGTGCCTTGTATGTTTAGTTATGTCGGTATGAAAGACTACGATGTGGATACCGCCAACTACCAAGAAAACGTACTTGATACTTTACATCGCCTAAAGGTTAATATCTTGTGGCGTGATAACAACTCAAGCTCAAAAGGCGTCACTAATCGTTTGCCCGCGGCGGATTTTGTCGATTATAAAACCGCGCGCAACAATACGATGTGTAATACCAACCCCTATGGCGAGTGCCGCGATGTGGGTATGCTAGTAGGCTTAGATGACTACATCAAACAGCAAGCTAATCAAGATACCCTAATTGTGCTGCACCAAATGGGTAATCACGGACCTGCGTATTTTAAACGATATGATAAGCAATTTGAAAAATTCACCCCAGTCTGCCAAAGCAATGAACTTGCCAAATGCGACCCACAAAGCGTGATTAATGCCTTTGACAATGCGCTACTTGCCACGGATGACTTTTTGGCAAAAACGGTGAACTGGTTAGACAAATACGACAGCACCCACCAAGTAGCGATGCTGTATGTCAGTGACCACGGTGAAAGTCTGGGCGAAAACGGCATCTATTTACATGGTATGCCTTATAAAATCGCGCCTAAAGCGCAAAAACACGTCGCATCGATGTTTTGGGCAGGTAAGCACTCAGGCATTCAAGCAGTGCCATCTAATACTGAACTCACCCATGATGCCATTACCCCAACCTTGTTAAAACTGTTTGATGTGCGTGCGCAAACCGTACAAGGCAAACCATTATTTATCAAGTAAAGTTATCCAGTAAAGCCATTTGGGTAATTAGAGCCATTTAAGTAATGTTAGACATAAAAATTGCGTCCAACTCCAGCGACGGCAAGATAGATGGTTCAAAATAGATGAGTATACAGATCGCTAAATTAAAAAATTTTGCCAGTAGGCAGACCGTGCTCGGACTGGTGCTGGCGATTATCTTTACGCTAACGCTGGAGCACAGTGCTATCGATGTAGCCATCAGTCAGTATTTTTATTCCCCCACAGATGGCTGGCTGCTTGCCAAAGAATCACTACTCCCTAACTTAATTTTTTATACCCTTCCCAAAAGATTATTAATTGCGTTTGAAGTCTATATGGCAATTGCATGGCTACAACGCTACTTATTACAACGCCGCCCATCAAGTCACTGGCTTGCCAAACAACAGGCATGGTTTAAGCCTTTTAGCCCCCTATCACTGACTGAAATGGGCTATCTATTCGTCGTGATGGTGTTGGTACCTTTGATTATCGCATCGCTTAAAGGCGTGACGCATGTGGTGTGTCCCAATCACTTGCAAATTTTTGGCGGTGAATATCCTTATCTCACGATACTAGAAGACATCCAAGCCGGCACCCGCTCAAAATGCTTCCCTGCGGCGCATGCCAGTGCTGGGTTTGCCCTGTATGCTTGGGCGTTTATCCCAAGTTTTTGGCACAAGCGCTGGCAAATCGCAGCGATGGTGACGGGGATAGCTTGGCTAATGGGTGGGTATAAAATGTTGATAGGTGACCATTTTTTCAGTCATACCCTGGTATCTATGAGCCTGGCGTGGGGGATTTGCGCGGCAGTGGCATGGGCTTGGTGTCAATTTTATGCTAAAAATACGTCCGCAAATAATTCATAATGCTAACAGTTCATCGTATAAAAGCATAAAGGTATAAAAAAGCGTTGAGGAACACCCCACGCTTTTTTTGGGTGTCATGACTAGCTTAACCGATTGATGGTCATTACCACTTTATAGCCACCCGGATGACTGGCGGTTAAACGAGAAGGCAGTTTATCGTTACTGTTGCTATAGCTAAAGGTGGCTGTCCAATCGCCATTTTGGGCACTCACTAGGCGATTAGTGCTGTCCTTTTTACCATTGGAATCACTGGGTGCTGGCTGACCTTGAATCCAGTAAGGCAGTTGTGAGATGGGCGCTTGCCAACCGGTTGCACGTAATAGCAGTTCTTCAGGGGTAGCGGCATTGATGGTGCCTTTTTCGTTGGTTAACGTCGCAGATTGACCATTGTAGCTGATTTTGGTTTGACCCGCATTCATCGCACCGGCAATCTCAATGGCAAAGTTTTGTCCTTGCTGTGTCCAAATATAAAACGCACTGCCTGCCTGCTGCGGCGTGGTCATGCCAATTTTACCATTGATGGTAAATTGCGCGCTTGAAAGCGTACTTGCAGCCGCTTGCTCAGTAGATGTGGTCGATGGCGTCGTGGCAGTTTGGGTATTGATTCCAGTGGTTGTCATCCCTGTGGCGACAGGCTTGGCTGGGATTGGCTTAGTTGTTGCCTGTACTGACTGACAGCCTGTTAGCAGCATGCTACTGATGCCCAAACAGGCAATACTTAACCCCGTGATTTTGCTTTTGACCGCTGGTAATAAATGCATAATATCCTCAAATGTTAATCAAATTTGTTAATCAAGTTTTCATCAAATGTTAACTGGCTGTGCTCAAGTATGATGGTTTAAAAAACTGATGGGTAAACTATAAATAGCCATTGTTAAGCCTGTTTTGCTTAACTGCTCAAATTGGTGAAAAAGCGGTTATTATTTATCTGTTGTTTATCTGGCTTACAACCGTCATTACTTGCTAGTCGTCACGCTCAGGGACGATTTTAGGCAGCGCTATTGCAGATTTTTGGGTTGATAACCGAGTTCATGGACCAAGATTTGGTTGATGCGAGCCGCTTCTTTTTGGTTGCCCAAATTTAAGTAGGCTTGTTGCAGCAGCAGGCCGCTAATCACATCGGGTACGATATCAAAATTATCTGATAACAGACTAATGACGGTGGCGTTATTAGCCTGATGCAGCGCTTGTTGCGACAGTATTTGACGCGCCCTTAAACCGACTTCTTTATCATTAATTAATGCCGTCAGTAGGGCGGTCACTTCTTCATTATTTTGTTTTAAATTGACCAAGGTTTGCGCATATTCGAGTTGATAATCCACGTTTGTGGGTGCAAGGCGAATCAACTCTTTTAACAGTCGCAGTTTACTGGCGTCATCATCATCGGGCAGTAACAACACCTTGGCAAATAAGATATCGGTATTATTGGGTAAACTGGTTTGCGCGCTATTAAGCAAGGCTAACGCTTGCGCGGTTTGGTTGTTTTTTTGCAAAATATTGGCTTGCATGATGTAGCTTTGCGGCGCAAAACTGTCAAATTGCTCCCGTAATTTGATGCTACTGGCAATCGCTTCATCAAAACGACTTTGCGAGATTAATAAATCAATCTGTTGCTGTCTGGCTTTGAGCACCAAGTCAGGTTGCATCACTTTGCCATAGTAGCCAATCGCATCATTGAGTAGGTTCTGGCGTTCGGCACTGACAGCCAAATAATAATTGGCTTGGTCCTTAAAGTTGGGGCTGGCAATCAATGCTTTGAGCAAGCGATCTGCTGCGGCGTATTTTTTTAAATCAATACCCACCAAAGCAGCCAGTAGTTTGATTTCTTCATCTGCCAAAAACTGCTGATTAGCACGGGCATTGAGCTGTTGCCATACTTGCGTGCTTTTGCCTTGCTTTAGCATATAGCGAATTTGATAGACAAATAGCGCTTTATTGTCAGGCACGGTTTTACGCGCCTGCGCAATAAACGCAATCACTTGATGACTAGGCGATAAGGCTTGTAAGATATCTGCTTTTAAAATCAAAAAAGCTGGGCTTTTTGGGTTGGTTTTAAGCGCCCGATTAATCGCCACTAACGCGGCTTTGGGCTGTTGAAACTGTAGCAGCAGACCTGCTTTCATGACCAGTAGTGAAGGGTTGTTTTTGATGTCTAATCGATTGAGCGTAGCAAGCAATTCAGCTTGGTCACGGGTTTCCGTGGGATAAATCCCAATCAAAATCTGACTTAAATCAGCGTCAGGATCGTACTGCAAAATTTGATTGAGCTTTTCGCCGGCTAATTCATACTCGTGCGCTTTGAGTGCCAAATGGGTCACATAAAAAATCGCCGGGACATGGTCAGGATTTTGCTGTTGCCACGCATTGGCAAAAGCGAGCGACAACTGTGGCGGTTCATTTTGTAAAGATAAACCCAGTGCGCGTTCAAATACGGGGGCAGCATCCGCCAAAAAAGACTGCTGCTTATAGGTCGCTAACGCCTGATCGATACGACCGCGATCTGCGGCAAACTCTGCCATCAAAATCGCATACAGGCTTGGCTGGGTGCTGACCACAGCACTCGGCTGACTAAGAGAATGATTAAGAGACTCACTAGTGGATGCAAAATTTGCCCCGGCACTAAAAACCGCTGGGCTAAACAATAAACTTGCCAACGTGACCGTAGTCGCTACTACATTTTTGCCTAAAGCGGTAAAAGGTTTAAATACATCAAGCGGCTTTAAATTAGCCTTCAGATTCGGCTTTAGATTGACAAAAAGTTGCTGCGGTGTGGATAAATGCATCGGTAAATAAATCGATAAACAATAAGGCTTGACATATTTCGACGCAAAAAAGCGTGGATTGAGGGGACAACCACGCATAGCACAACAAGCCGATGAAATAACCGCTGGAAACAATTTTAGCATTTAGCTCGCTTGGACAGTAACGTACCTAAAAATTACAGTCAGTGTTACAGTTAATGACAAGTAAGATGTAACAAAATGTTCATGAGAAACTTAAATTATACGGCTACGATGCGCTCAACTATGTAGAATTATGGTTAAATCGTATGGGTAAATAGCAACCAAATAAGCGGATGTGGCAGAGTTAAGTAAAAAATTATGATGATAGCTCGAATGGCTATTCAAAATGCAAGGCATGCTAGATATGGTAATGCTTTAAATTGTAATGCTTTAAAGCGTGGCTAAAGAATTTTCCTGAATCAAAAAAGCAGGATGTTTTTCATTTGTTATTAGCAATGGTATAATAATCCACTTTTCTAATTTACTTTTATTAAGTGGCTATTATTAAGTTGCTTTAGGTTTCTTGATATTGCCACTTTTCCCCCTGTGTTATCAAGCATGACAAACGTCGATAGGCTGGTATGGGCTGGATGTCGCTTAGCTAGCACACTTAGGTTCACAAAAAACAGCTTTGATAAACGCGGTCATTTTTAAGGTCATTACGTTATATGCAGCTTCTGGTTATTGGGTTAAATCATAAAACAGCACCAGTTGCCATGCGTGAGCAATTGGCGTTTGCTGCTGAAGATTTGCCGATTGCCTTAGATTCGCTCAAAGCGATCACCCAAGGCGCGGTGATTTTATCGACCTGCAACCGCACTGAAATCTATGCCCTAGCCCCTGAAGGACAGACCCTTACTAGTACGATGTCACAAGTGATTGAATGGCTAGCGGCTTTTAAAAACACGCCCATGCAAAAAATCGCGCCACACCTGTATCAATATCAAAATAACCATGCACTGCTACATTGGGTGCGGGTAGCGTCTGGGCTAGACTCGATGATTTTGGGCGAGCCGCAGATTTTGGGACAAATCAAACAGGCGGTGCGCCAATCCCGTGCCAAAGAAGGTATCTCGAGTAAGCTTAGCTGGGTGATTCAGCAAGTATTTGCCGCCGCCAAACAAGTGCGTAACGAAACGCGGGTAGGCTCACAAGCGGTATCGTTAGGCTTTGCTGCTGCCAAATTGGTGACCCAAATTTTTCAAAAACCTAGCAACAACACTTTGCTGGTGGTCGCGGCAGGTGAGATGAATCGGCTAGTTGCGACCAATATCGCAGGTTTAGGTGTCGGCAAAGTCATCATCTGTAATCGTAGTCCTGAGCGTGCCGCGCTGCTTGCCTCTGAGCTTGAAACGATTGTGCCGCACATTGAGATTACCCCGCTTGATCAATTACCCAATGTGTTGCCGCAAGCGGATATTGTAACCAGCTGTAGCGGTAGCTTATATACCTTGATTGATAAAACCATGGTGAAACAGGCGTTAAAACAGCGCCGTCATCAGCCCATGTTAATGATTGATTTAGCAGTCCCTCGCGATATTGACCCTACCGTCAGTGAGCTAGATGACGTGTATTTATACTCAATCGATGACTTACAACATGTGATTGCAGGCAACCTTGAACAGCGTCGCCAAGCGGCCGTAGAAGCAGAATTATTGGTGAGCCAAATCGTGGTGGCGATTGAGCGCAAATACTTGGTGCGCCAAGTGGGTCAGGATATTCAGCAATACCGTGAGCAAGCCAAACACCATGCGGATATGATTTTAAGCCAATCCTTACAGCAGCTTGCCGATGGTCATGCAGCCGAAGCCGTGTTAACCGAACTGACCCGTAAACTCACCCAAACGTTAACCCATGCACCCTCTAAGCTATTGCGGGAAACGGCTAGCGAACAGCCTGTAGAAACTGTCAATTTTGTGGCACAACAGCTGACCCATGCCTTTCGCAAAGACAAATGCCCGTATCTCACCCATAACAACACCCTGCTTGATGACGAGCCAGCGTCACCGTCTTTTGACAATCAATAATTAACAAGCAATAATTTTCCTGTCGCTGAGCTTTTGAGCCCAAGTTTTTAAGCCCAAGTTTTCGCTACAAGCAGTGGCTAGCTTTTTTGCATCAAATTTGTAATACTGAAAATTGATCTGCTAACTCTGATAACAATGGCGTCGATTAGGATTTGCTATGTTTACTTGCCCACCGATACTACCGTATTTTACCCCACTGCCTGCGCTTAGCCTGCAAGGCGAAGCCAATCTTGGCATACCCGCTTGGTTAGCAGCAGTGGAAGCGGACTTGGATAAGGCGTTGGCATCTGGCACACCGATTCGCCAAGTCGTCATGGGGCGCTGCTGTGCGATTGATAGCATGATGGCAGCCTTATTTGAGTTGTATGAACTCGATCAAACCGATTTGACGCTGTTTGCCACAGGAGGGTATGGTCGTGGGGAGTTGCACCCGTTTTCAGATGTGGATTTATTGCTGTTAAGTCCAAACCCGATTGATGAGGCCTTGAACCAAAAAATTTCGCCATTCGTCGCCAAGCTCTGGGATATTGGGATTGATCCTGCTTTGGTGGTGCGCTCTGTTGAAGAGTGCGATGAGGCTTGTCACGATGATATCACGGTCGCAACAAGTCTGTTAGAAGCACGAATTTTGGCGGGCAATGTTGCCCAAGCTGGGTTGCCGATGCAGTTACTCAATAAAAACTGGTCACAAACCAAGTTTTATGAGGCTAAAATGGCAGAAGCCAAAGAGCGCTATCTTAAACATAATTCGACGGAGTATAACCTAGAGCCCGACCTGAAAAACGCACCTGGGGGCTTGCGAGATATTCATACCGTCGGCTGGATTAGTAAGCGCTATTTTCGCGTGACAAACTTGTTTGGACTGGTGCAGCAAGAGTTTATTACCGAAAAAGAATTTGATGAGCTGCAAGAAGCGGAAGATTTTTTGTGGTTGATTCGCCATCATCTGCACAAAATTGCCAAACGCAATGAAAACCGTGTTTTATTTGACTATCAGCGCCTGATTGCTGAGCGCATCGGTTACTGTGACAATTCGCATCCCAATGCCGCAGTCGAGCAGTTTATGCGCGATTACTACCGTTATGCCATGTCAAACTCAACATTGTCTGAAATGCTCACCCAGCATTATTATGAAACGTTGATTGAAGCGCGTCTACCCGATGAACAGCGCCCGGTGCGAAAGGTGATTAATGAGCGCTTCAAACTGGTCGGTGATCGCATTGCGGTGACGCATACGCGGGTGTTTGCCCAACATCCGACCGCGATTTTAGAAATGTTTTTGTTGATGGGTCAGCAAAATATTCGCCATATTCGTACCCGCACGCTACGGATTTTGAAAATCGCCGCGCGGGGCATTGATGAGCATTTTCGCAATGATCCCGCCAACAAAGCCATGTTTATGGACAATATCAAAGAGCAAAATCTGCTATTTTGGCGACTGCGAGTCATGAAGCGTTATGGTGTGCTAGGTAGCTATTTGCCTGCTTTTGGTCAAATTACTGGGTTGATGCAATATGACTTGTTCCACCGTTATACGGTGGATGCCCATATTTTGATGTTGATACGTATGTTGCACCGCTTTACCGATGACACTTATGTTGATACCTATCCGCTTGTCAGTGGTATCTACCGCCGTATTGACCGTAAAGAGATGTTGGTGTTGGCAGCGATTTTTCATGATATTGCCAAAGGTCGGGGCGGTGACCACAGTGAGCTTGGCGAGCAAGATGCCATCAAGTTTTGCTTGTCACATGGCTTGAGCCAAGCCGATGCTGAACTTGTCGGCTGGTTGGTGTCTCAGCATTTATTGATGTCGATGACCGCGCAGAAAAAAGACATCTCTGACCCCGAAGTTGTCGCAGAATTTGCTGATAAAGTCGGTAATGTGACTTATTTGAATTATTTGTATGTGCTCACCGTTGCCGATATGAATGCCACCAACCCACAGCTTTGGAACAGTTGGCGCGCAACCTTGATGCGTCAACTATATACCCAAACCCGCCGTATCCTGCGAGCTGATATCGATGCGCCGATGAACCGCCAAGACATGATTGCCAGTAACAAGCAAAGTGCCCGTGATTTGCTAGCGGGTGATAATGGCTTGGCTGACATTGAAAGCCTGTGGGATGGGCTAGGGGAAGAGTATTTTTTGCGTGAAGTCCCAAGCGATATTGTTTGGCATTCCAAAGCCATCATGGCGCATGATGAGGCACAAAAACAACGCACAGAGAGCGAGCAACCTGAGCCGCTGATTATTTTGCGTGAACATCGCGAGTTGGCACTCGATGCCGTGCAAGTGTTTATCTATACCCATGACCAATCCAATTTATTTGCGGTGACCATGACGGTGTTTGACCAAATGGATTTGGACGTACTCGATGCGCGCGTCATCACCGCCTCGCGAGATTTTGCCCTAGATTCTTACGTACTGCTTGACCGACATGGCACGCTGCTCACCGATACCGAGCGCCAAACTGAGCTCGTTGAGCGTCTAAAACAAGCCTTTATTAGTCCAACGTTGCCTGAGGTGGCGCAGCGACGCATGCCTAGACAGCTCAAGCATTTTCATGTACCCACCAAAGTGTCTTTTAATTTTAACCCGCAATCCAATCAGCATATGATGATTTTGGAAACCCTTGACCAGCCAGCCTTGCTTGCGCGTGTGGGGCAGGTGTTTTTGGCGCATGATATTGAAGTGCATTTTGCCCGCATTACCACATTGGGTGAGCGCGCCGAAGATATGTTCTTTATCACTGACCATGAAGACAAACCGCTATCGGCTGAGCGACTCGAAAAACTCAAACAGGCATTGGTAGAAACGCTGAATATCAGTTAACTTGTCAGTGGAAAAGTTCGATGGCAAGCAAACCCAATCGTAAGTCTAAGCGCAAGCCCAATTACAAGTAAGCTACTGGGTTTGATTACTTTTGGGTACGCGCCAAATACACCATTAAACAAACCATGGCAATGAGCGCGATACCTGCCCCCACATAACCCACCATCGCCAGTCCTAGGCTTGCAATCACCAGTCCACCGACGAACGCGCCGCCGCCGATACCGATGTTATAAATTCCTGAAAAAATTGACATCGCTACATCAGTGGCATTGGGCGCAAGCTGCAATACGCGTAGCTGAAAAGCAAGACTAATCGCCGTAATTGCCCAGCCCCATAGCATCGCTAGGGCAAGCCACAAGATTGGCACATGGGGCAGCCAAGCAGATGCCAGTAACGAAAACAGCAGCGTTGCCATCGCGCTAATCAAAAACGCCCGTGGAAAACGGTCATAAAAGTGCCCAAATAGCCAGCTCGCTAGCAAACCTGCCACCCCAAAACTCAGCAAAATAACCGTGGCAAATTGCTGACTAAACTGACTAATCGTCAGCATATAAGGCTCAATATAACTGTATGCCGTAAAGTGTGCCGTCACACATAGCACAGTGAGTGTATAGACAGTGAGCAAGGGGATATTATTAAAAATACTGGGCAAACTTGCCGCTGAGCCGACATCTTTGCTCGGCAATTTTGGCAAAATCCACCACACCATAATCATTGCCAAGAGCGCAGCCACGCCAATCGTGCCAAACGTCATCCGCCACCCAAGCCACTGCCCAATCATCCGACCTAATGGCAACCCAAGCACCGTCGCCAGCGCGCTACCCATCGACAATAGCCCCAAGGCTTTGGTTTGACGATCTTTGGGCGCCACACGCACCACAAGGCTTGCGGTAATTGACCAAAACACCGCATGCGCTAGCGCAATCAAAGCCCGCCCAATTAACAGCATGGCAAAACTTTGCGCCATCACCGATACCGCATGCCCCCCGATAAAGATAACAAATAACCCTATCAATAGCTTACGCCGTTCGATACGGGCAGTAGCAAGCATGGCAGGGAGCGACAAAATAGCCACAATCCAAGCATAGATGGTTATCATATGTCCCACCGTTTCTACCGGCATAGAAAAGCTATGACCAATGTCAGACAGCAGCGCAATCGGCACAAATTCGGTGGTATTAAAAATAAATGCCGAAATCGCCATGACAATCACGCGCCATTGGCGAATTTGGTTGGGATAGTTGGGATTGGACTGGGTATGTTGGCGTAACTGGTGAAAATAACTCATTGCGGGCAGGATGGCTAAGGCTGATGGCATACCTTAGCGGCTCACTCTATAAAATAAAAGCAATTTTACGTTATTTTATGATGAAAATAGTTTTGCTAGTAAAAAATCGACTCATAGGCTAGCGCGCCAACCTCAACTCACCAAAAAAGCGGTGCCAATGGCCTCGCTACATAGGGATAAGTGGTTAGAAAACTGGCAATCAGTCCGACTATTTACCTTTGGACAAAATCGCCACTTGGCGGATATAAGTGTGTAAATCAGCCACACTCTCATTCATCAATTCATCATCTTGGGTGTATTCGGCGTAGGCAATCCAAATCAGTAACTGCTTGATGGTGTTGAATTCACTGTCAAAAAAAGTTTTGGTAAATTGTTTTAAGGTATTGTCATCTTGCAAATTTAGGCGCGTTTGCCAACTTTCAATTTTGGCTTGTTGCTCAGGGCTAAAGGTATGGCGAAATAAAAATTCGACAATCGCATGCGGTTCTTCTTCAGCCAGCAATTTGCCCAAACGCTTGATATGGCGTTTACGTGCTTCATGGCTGGTGATATCGGCAAGCTGCAGTAAGTCATCCAAAAAAAACTCACTGGCAGGCAGTGCCTTCATTTGTTTTTTTGACAAATTAGCAAGCGGCTCAGCCAGTCGCTGTAGGCGCTCATGGGCTTTTTTTAGTTCGGTACGGCTAACCGCCATATCCATTTCAGCAAAATTAATCATTTATCAATCTCAAAGTTATCAATCATAAGTACAAAGTTGATTCAGAACGTCCTACCAGCGGTTTTTTTCACGGTGTTTGATACGTACTACCATTTCTTTGGGTAGCGACTGGGCCAGTGACTCGCCCAACTTTTCTGCGATATATACAGAGCGGTGTTTGCCTCCAGTACAGCCGATAGCGATGGTCACGGTATGGCGATTGTTGTGCAAAAAAGGCGGTAACCATTTTTTAAAAAAACCGATAATATCATTCGCCATGTCATCTACTTCGCTGTAGTCATCAAAAAATGCTTTGACATCATCATCTAACCCTGTCTGGTTGCGCAGTTCAATCTTCCAATGGGGGTTTGGTAGGGTGCGCACATCAAAAATAAAATCGGCATCAATCGGTGCCCCATATTTAAACCCAAAGGATAAAATATTGACGGTTACCGCATTATTTACACCCAAATGATCGCGGATGACTTCTTTGAGTTGGTGGATATTAAGAAGGCTTGTGTCAATTTTGATATCAGCGCGAATAGCAATCGGCTCTAAGATATCGATTTCTTTTTTGATGGCATTGGGTAGATTGCCCGACACCGCCATTAACGGATGCAGACGGCGCGTGGCGTCAAACCGTGCCACCAAGACGCTTTCTTGGGCAGTCACATACAGTATTTTAATCGCCGGTTTGCTATAAGTCTCTATGAGCTTATGATAGACCTCGGCAAACCGCGATAAGTCCGCTTGTGGCGAGCGTACATCGATACCAATGGCGATTTTATAAATTTGGCTGTCATGTACAAGTTTATCAATGGCACTAGGGACTAGCGAGAGTGGCAAATTATCAATTGGATAATAGCCAAAGTCTTCCATAATATTGAGAACCGATGTCTTACCCGAGCCTGAACGTCCTGAAACAATGATAACTTGCAGCTTTGACATAGTTAATCCTTTACAGATGCGGTGGTAGGTTGTCGATTAAAATCGCTAGCCGATTGCTGACCCAATTGCTGATTCAATTCCGGACTAAATTCCTGATTTAACTCCCGACTAAACTCTAGGTTATCTAAAAGCCGTGTTTTCTTGCCCAAAAAAGCGGCGGTCAAAATTACCAAGTCTTTATCAGTGGGCTTCGGCGGTTGTAAGAAGCGATTTTTAACTTCCAAATAATCCACTTTAAAGTCTGAATCAGCCACCATCACGCGATTTAACTTATCAATTGCGCCGGCAATAATCTTGTCAAAATCGGCAAAATTGGCAGTTTTTAACTCATTGGCAAGCTGTTGCAAGCTTTTTTGCAAGGTGGGGGCAAGTTGACGTTCTACTTCGCTTAAGTATTGATTGCGAGACGATAATGCCAACCCGTCCTCAGCCCGTACAATATCTACCCCGACAATCTCAATGGGGAAATTTAGCTCAGCGACCAACTGGCGGATAATCGCAAGTTGTTGATAGTCTTTTTTGCCAAAAACAGCGATGTCAGGCTGAACGATATTAAACAGTTTGCTCACCACCAAGCCGACACCATCAAAGTGGGTGGGGCGAGTGTTGGCACACAAGATTTTGCTAATATCGCCTGACAGCACTTGCACGTTGTTAGGGTAGGTTGGGTACATTTCTTCCACGCTTGGGGCAAATACAAAATTTGCTCCTGCCTCCGTAAGTTTTGCCACATCAGCCTCTAGCGTGCGTGGGTAGGTATCAAAGTCTTCACCCACGCCAAATTGGGTTGGGTTAACAAACACACTGACCACTACGATATCGGCAAGTTCTTTGGCTTTTTTGACGAGGGTCACGTGACCGCTGTGCAAATTACCCATCGTGGGAACCAGCGCTATCTTTGGCGCAGCCGCTTGATGGCGTAAAGGTTTTAAGGTGTCACGTAATGCGCTGATGGTATGAAATACTTGCATTTTTTTGCCTTTATGATTACTAAAAACTATGGGCTGGCGTTGGGAACGTACGGTCTTTGACCGCTTTATGATAGGCTTTAAACGCCCCGGTGATATCTTTGGTTTCGTTATGCTCGTCGGTCAAAAAGTCTTTGACAAATTTGGCAGGTTTACGGGTATATACCCCAAGCATATCGTGCATGACCAGCACTTGACCATCACAATCCGCGCCCGCACCGATACCAATCACTGGCACGGGGAAAGTGTTACGCACTTTTTTGGCAAGCTCAGCAGGGACACATTCGAGCAGCAAAATGGCGGCGCCCGCTTCTACCACGGCTTGACAATCAGCCATGAGTTTTTCCGCTTGGGCATCGGTTTTGCCTTGTACTTTGTAGCCACCAAACACATTCACTGATTGCGGCGTCAAGCCTAGATGCACACAGGTCGGCACGCCGTTGTTGGCAAGCACTGACACGATTTTGGCAAGCTCGGCACCGCCTTCGATTTTGACCACATGCGCGCCTGCTTGCATCACCGCTTGGCTGGCATCGAGTGCGCGCTCAAGCGTGGCAACGCTCATAAAAGGTAAATCACATAAAATCAGTGCATGACTGTTGGCACGAGCCACGTTTTGGGTATGATATACCATGTCTGCGATTGTGACAGGCAAGGTTGAGGTTTGTCCTTGCACCACCATGCCCAAACTATCGCCAATCAAAATCGTATCAATCGCTGCAACTTGCATGGCTGCTGCAAAACTTGCGTCATAACATGTCAAACACGAGAACGTCTCGCCATTGGCTTTAAGTTTGTTTAAGGTGGACAAAGTCACAGGTAATTTAGGCTTGGTCGTCGCTGCGGCAGATGTTGACTCAGTTGTTGAATCAGGGTTAGATTCTAGGTTGCTAACGTAGCTCATGCGGTTTCCTTTAAAAAGCAAAGTTAAAAGAATCAAGGGTAAAAGAAGTAAAGCTAAAAGAAGCAAGGGCAAAAGAAACAGGCAAAAACAAGAAATAGGGAAAACAAAAAACGTTACTTTATCAATGGTTTAATTTTTTGCGATTTCAAATCCATAGCACCAATAATTTGTTAATTTTTACAAAAATCCATGTTAACTGATATGAGTTAAACTCCGGTTAATTTTTCCAAGCCCTGCCACTGTTGACTGGTCGGTAAATCTGCCAATTTCTGCTCATTTACCATGAGGGTTGCGTCAAGCTCTAGCATCGGAATTAGCACAAAATTACGCGCAAATAAACCCTCATGTGGCACGGTTAAACGCGCATTGTTGATTGTGTCATCGCCATACAACAGTACATCGACATCCAAACTACGCTCACCCCAGTGGCGCAAACGCGTGCGCTTGGCAGCGCTCTCCAAACTTTGGCAAAAATCCAACAAGGCTAAGGGCGCCAAATCGGTATCAGCTTTTACCACCGCATTAAAAAAATCGGGCTGGTCGGTGACCCCAAAGGCTTTGGATTGATACAGTGATGATGCTGTAACATTGGCAAAGTGCGGCGATGCGTAAAACGCCGCAATCGCATTGGCAATATGCTGCCTTGGCGTACCAAGCGCGTTTGCGATATTGCCACCCAAACCGATATAGCACGTAATCATGGCTGATGACCGTCGATTTTGACCGCGCGTTTGCGCGTGCGTTTTGGCGCTGCCGCTGCCTCGCTATCAGTCACCGCTTCTGCTGAGACTTTGCTATCAGTAACCGCTTTTTTACGCGTCCGTGGCGCTCGCTTTGGCTTTGGCTGTACCACGCCATTGTCAATCATTGATTCATTGGGTGCCAAATGCTTGGCCGTGTCAGTGCTAATGTTAGTGCCAATATTAATATCGGTATGAGTCACCGCCTGATTGTCAATGCTTTGTTTAATGGGTGTTGGGCTGACAGGTTCGCCACGCAAATCACTAGCAGATGTTGCGATATCCGCTTGCTGGCGTTGCTCCAAAATCGACCAAGTTGAGCTAGGGGTACGTCGCGCACGTTTGGCAGGTACACTGGCTGCCGATAAATAGGCTTTGTCGCGTTTGCGTGAGCGACCTAGGTTCGAATCGTTTGGGTGTGAATTATTTGGGTTCGAATTATTTGGGTGTGAACTATTTGGGCGTGCGTTTGTCTCAGTATAAGCTGATACCAAAGCAGAAACTGTCGGCTGATAAGGGTGGTCATCGTCTTTTTGCGCTGTGATTGGCGCTACGATAAGTGACTTAGCCGGTGCTGAGTTGGTGTGACTGGCAAGCGATAACTGCTGCAGTTGGGCTCTTTCAAGTTGCTGCTGCTGTGTTAGTTTGTGTGCTTTGGTAGATAGCGCCGTATCTTGTACCAGTTCATGCTCGATTTGGCTGTTTGCTGCAAACGGCAAACGGCGTCGTTCGCGGCGGCGCTTTCCATGACTAAAATCGCTACCCATGTCTGCCTCATTATCATGCACCGCATCGCTAGTTTGGTAAGCAACACTGTCGCCCTCAAAACTGGTCTGATTGACAATATTCGCAAAGCGCAAACGCACCGATTCAAGGTCGAACTCATCAATCGCTTGTTGCTGCTGCTTGGCACCTAGGGTTTGAAACCACGCCCACCAATGTCCCATGCCGTTGGTACTTTCATCATCCAACGTAATCGCTGCGCCATGTTGTTTGGCAAGCGCTTGGTTTTTGGCTTCCACTTGCTCACGCATCATCAAAAAGTCATAGCCAGCCCGAAAACGCGGATTTTCAAACAGCTTTTGCAGATTTTTTTTGCGCGGCTGGGCAAGTCTTGGCTGCATGAGCCAAATATCTTTAATAAACTGCTCGGCAAACTTGGGCATGGCCGTGTGCTGGCGCTGCTTGTCCAAGACTTTATTGGCGGCTTGGTTTTGCGCGTCGCTAAACGGTGTATTCTTTTTAAACTTATCCAATAAATACAGATAGTTTTCCCACAAAATAGTCGCATAAAAAAACGCAGGGTTAATGCTTTTACCACTACCTATGCGCCTATCGGTATTGATGGTGACTTGGT
The DNA here is from genome assembly GCF_032069585.1 of Moraxella sp. CTOTU48268. Lineage (NCBI taxonomy): Bacteria > Pseudomonadati > Pseudomonadota > Gammaproteobacteria > Moraxellales > Moraxellaceae > Moraxella > Moraxella sp. CTOTU48268. The sequence goes on along the minus strand of NZ_DAMALV010000033.1, from coordinate 1,924 downwards.
TGAGTAGCGGTGTCACGGTTGTCGGTGGGTAAAACAACAACTGGGAAAACGCACCATAATCAAATAGCAGTGGTAACATCGGCACCAAGTAGCCACCTGTAAACATTTTTTGCGTTTCATCGTACAAGCGGTGAGGGGATACTTGCGCCAATAATGCCCAGTTTTGCGCGTTGAATTGTTGGTTTAAGGCATTGTCAAAATCAAACTGCAATTTTGCTTTAAAACGCAGCGCTCGTAGCAGACGTACAGGGTCTTCTTCCACCCGTTTTTGGGTGTCGCCGAGCAGACGGATGGTGCGGTTTTCAATATCATTGAGACCCCCGCAAAAATCATAAACGATGTCGTCAAATGGCTGATAGTAGAGGGCATTGATACTAAAATCGCGGCGCACCACATCTTGATAGATATCACCCCACACATTGTCACGCATGATCATGCCGTCTTCGGTGAGATGATTGTTGTCCTTAGGTGGCGCGCGAAAGGTCGCAACTTCAATCATATCGCGACCCGAATACACATGACACAGCTGAAAACGCCGTCCGATGATACGGCAGCGTTTGCCAAATACTTCTTTGATTTGGTTTGGGGTGGCGTTGGTCACAGCATCAAAGTCTTTGGGCTTTAAGCCTAACAAGGCATCACGCACCCCACCACCGACGATGTAGGCTTCAAAACCCGCCTGCGTCAGTGTGCTAATTACTTCTTTGATGGAGTTGGGTAAATCAGCTTTGTTTAAGCCCAGTTTTTTGGCATCCCGGCGAGCCGACTGTCTATCTAAAACATAATCGGTTGCGGCATTGCCAGCAGCGGTTGCCGTGCTAGGTGATTTGCGAGTTTTTTTTGCCATGTATAGTAACCAAAATCCATGAAAACGGCAGAAATTTATTAGCGGTTAGTGTACCAAATTTCTGCCTAACTAGGGATATTAATTCACGGTTACAAGAAATCCAGTGAGCAAAAAATATTGTTTAATGATTGATTATCTGTAGGACGTTAGCGCTACAGTATGAGATGATTTGCTTGCTAGTACAGCGTGTATAAAATAAGAATAGGCTTGTGATGATTGCCAATGCTTTGCTATTACTATTGGGTGGTGATGCGGTGGCGATTTTTATCGACAGTCGCTTTGCCGATACCTTTGACGTTGGCTAGGTCATCCGCTGTGGCAAACGGCGCTATCATTTGCCGGTATAAAATAATTTGCTGGGCTTTTTTGGCGCCGATACCATCAAGCTGTGTAAGCTGTGCTTCGCTGGCTGTATTGATATTAATCACTTTGGGTGAATTGGCAAGGAGATTTGCAGAGGGTTTTGTGGTACCACCGTTATTCCCAGTCAAATTTGTCACTGCCAAAAAAGCCTGCTCGGGCGTCAAGGTTGGGGTACATACTTGCGCCTGTGCCGGCATTGCCCATATACTTAGAACTAAAATGGCAAAAATTGAGCCAACTAATAATCGAAAAATCATTGCTTTAACGGTCAAATCTCTTTTGACTCAGTATACCTTGCCAACACCTCTGGAACAATCAATCTTGGGCAATAAAAAAGCCAAAACCCAGTTAGGTTTCGGCTTTTACTATGCACTAAAGGCTTGTGGCGATAACGAGAAATTATCTTGGCTGACCTTTTGCATAATGGTGACCACGGTTTACTTTGACCTGTTTTTTGACATAATGTTTTTTCACCTGTTTTCTAACAGGTTTTTTGACAATTTTTTTGACAGGTTTATGGTGTAATTCATTCTTATGAACCACTTTTTTGTGAGTTACGTTATGGCTAAGTGCGTTATGGGCAGGTACAGGTGGTACAGCAAAAGCGGTTGTTGAAGCAAATACCAAGGCTAGGGCGGATGCAAATAGCGTTTTTTTCATAGGTTGTGTTGAACATTTAATATACAAAAGAACATAATGAGGAAATTTTGATAA
>NZ_DAMALV010000032.1:0-27152 GCF_032069585.1 Moraxella sp. CTOTU48268 | reverse complement strand
CGGTGTACAGTTTTTTGATACCCCCCGCCATACTCTCGGCATGAGTTTTTTTGTCATGGCATGGATTGCAGAGGGTTTGTAGATTAGTTGGGTCGTCAGTACCGCCTTGAGCTGAATTGACGATGTGGTCACATACCAAGTCTTTAGGGTCAAAGACCTTGCGGCAGTGCTGACAAGTGTATAAATCACGCAATAATATTTGCTCACGTAAGCGGCGCCAAGGTCGGCCACCACGTCCACTGCCCCAACGGGATTTTGGTTGATGGTTTTGGCTTGGCTTTAATCGTGGCTTTAACTGTTGCAGTGCCATAGTTGCCCCAAATAAAAAAGACTCATAGCGACTAAACTACGAGCCATAAAAAAAGCTACCGGGAGGATGCGGTAGCTTTGATAGAGTTTCTGATTATGAGAAAATCATAGTGTTTTTTAAGTCATTTGGCAATATAACTCAAATCAAACTGTCATCTGCAATTGTATCGCGCGGCTTACTGCGTCTGTGTTTGAGCGTATTTTATCAATGATAAAATTAGTATATTTGCACAGCTCGTTACGACTCCATGACTTTTGAGGTATGCCACAAAACGCTGAGCGTTGACAACCTGACCATGTGTATTTATCGCCATTGGTTGCCACTGGGTAAGTCAGCTCACCCAATGCGGTATCGACAACCCGCTCGATGTACTTTGGCTTTATGTCTTTAGCGGTCAACTCATTAATAAAATGCTGGCGCAGTGCTGATTTATTGTGAGCGCTAAAGCCGTCGGTCATGTAGTGATAGCAAGCTGATTGGATGGGTGGCAAGCAAGCAAAGGCTTCGGCAGCGGCTCGGTCAAATTGTTTACGCATAGTTTATCCTCCTTGGCTGATAAATCTATCGTATGGTAAGGGTTGTATGCAACTCTTACCCAAACCCTTACCCAACTCAAAGCCTTGATATATCTGCATTTGGATAGTGTTGGGTAAGGGTGCCAAGGGTGGAAAGGGTTATTTTTAATTCTATAGAGAAAAATATTTTTATTTGTCTGTTGTCATTGAGTCTTATAAATAAATTTCTCTTATAGCAATAGGCGCAAAAACCCTTAACACCCTTACCCAGATACGCGAAAACCGCCATAGTGGCGGTCTTGGTTGGGTAAGGGTTTGTCTTTTAACCCTTTCCCAAAGTATTACCCAACGTCTTACCCAGTTAGGTTTTGGCATAAGGCGAATGGAATTTCTGGGGATTGGGATTGTTTAGCTCATTAAAGTCATCTAACGCAATGCGCCATTTGCTAATCTCATCGCCCAAATAAGCTTCCTGATTGGGGCATTCGGTTGGTATATTAACACAAATAATTGTAGATTTCTTGCGTGTTGACATAGTTGGTGTTTTATACCATAGCAAACGCTTGTCTTCACGGGTGCCAATAAACGATAAAAACTTGGTAGCCGTGGTGCTGCGCTCATTGTTTTGTTTGCACCATGTCAGATAAAACTTAAATAAATCTTGGGACAAACAAGATGAGTACGGCACCGCCAACTCACCCGCTGCCCACTCATCATAAAACGATTCCCAACTGGGCTGTGATAATTTAATCAACTGCTGTTTGGCTTTTGTCATGATAGCGGGCGTATGCTCGTTTTGTCCTGCCAAACTTACGTTGAGTAAATAAGTATAAAAGGCTGATACCATATCACTATCTGGGTCATTGACTGCGACCTCGACCCGTTTTAAAAGGGTGGCAGGGATTTTTGCTTTCGGATAGCTGACAACGTGACGTCGGTCATTGACCTCCAATGACAATGGCATCATGTCATTGGATAAAAAAACCGTGTTGACGTAGTTATCTTCTTTCCAACCGCTGACAAATTTCTTTGAGATATAAATCTGGTCGCCTGTGACTAGCTGTTTGACAAAGCCCATGTGCTTATAGCGGTCTTGCCCGGTAAATATTTCCTCGAACACGGTGTAAAGTTTGCCCGCTACCCAGTCATTGTATGATGACTCAAGCTGACCTTGACCCAATGTGACGGCATACTCACCATAAACACGGCGCATGATACGGTCAAAAAACAATGATTTACCCGCGCCTTGGATGTGGCCATGAAAAATCAGTGCCGTATCTAATTTGGTACCAGGCTTTTGCAATGGTATCGCAAGCCACCGCAACACCCACAAATACAAATCATTATTGTACTCACAGAGATGATGCAATAGTTCAAGGATAGGTCGGCATTTTTCTGTCGCGGTTTTGCCGTCGATATCGAGTGGCTTGAGTGGCAATCCCACAAAGGTATTAACAAACGGCTCGTCATTGGGTGCTTTACGGGTGCGTGATGGGTCAAACCAAATATTATCAACATCAACCATCTTTTTGCGCGGAGATTTTATCCAGCTGTCAAACGCTTCTTTGTCAGACAGTTCCACTGCTTTGGCTTCAATGCGGCGGTGTTTCTGGATATCCCAAACTTCTTTGGTGCCATAGATGAGTAAATAGCGATTAAAAAATCCTTTGGCGTCGTCTTTGCTAATCAGCTCATTGCGGTCGCGAATAACTTCGTCTTGAGTAATTGTCTTGGTTGATGCTTCAAACCATAGTTTGGCGATGGCTTTGTTGCCAATGTGGTCATTGAATTGCGTCTTTGTGTACTCAACCTTTTGCTGTAAGTCATAGACTTTGTTTGTTGCGCGTCCCGGTGCCATGATTTTTGCGTAACGCTGCAGCATGGCATTAAGGTCTTTTTGTTGCTGATCCGCAATCGCTTTGTCAGCGGGTGCAATGTCGTCATTGCTTGCGACAGGTGCAGGGGTTTGATTGACTACCGCCATGATTTGACGGGCAACCTCACCAAGTCCAAAGCGGACTGCTAAATCATTAAAATCTGTTAAAGCACCGCTCACTTTATGCTACCGCCTGTATGTCAAAATTAGGAATAATCACTTCACCGTTAACCGCTTTTGCTGCAACTTTTGCCGACTCGACGCCAGTGTTTTTGCCGGTCTTTTCACCTGTTTGAGCATCGTTATCTGCACAAAATAAAATGCGTGCGTTTGGATGTATGGCTCTTGCCACCTCACCAACTGGCAATAAATTGCCTGCGTTAAACGCAACATATACTGGGATTGATTGATTGATGGCCATGTAGATACTTGCACCTGTCGCCCATCCTTCACAGATAATCACAATCGGTGGGTTGTCAAATTGTGCTGGCAGTCCAATTGGGCAAAAACAATACTTAACCTGTCCACCGGTTAAAAATAGCTTGTTGCCATCTTTATCAATGATTTGCAGATTGCGGATGACATTGCCGCCATTTTCACGAGCGGCTAACGGTATCAATAAGTTGTCACCTTCAAAACGCGCCTCAAATGGCATAATCTGTTTGCGATTAAGGTATTCTGAGTAGCCTTGCATTAATGCTTTTCCGAAACGTGATGATGCAATGCCAGCTGCTTGATACTGCGCTTGGCGTTTGGCTTCCTGCTCAGCTTGCTCTTTGGCAACTTGCTCGGCTTTCCAGTTTGCACGTTGTTCTGGGGTGATTGTTGAGGTGGCACCAACGCCAAGGATACCGCCAACCATTGCCATCAAATCATAGCCGCTGGTGTTGGTGTAAAGCTCAACGAGTTTAAGCCCGTCACCCGCGCCACAGTTTGAGCATATCCAAGTGCCATCGCCTTTTTTGTTGTCACAGCGAAAACGGTCAGTGCCGCCGCAGACTGGGCAAGGCTGGTGTTGTTTTGGGGCTTTGTCAAATTGGATGCCAACCGCGGGAAAAATGGTATCAATCCATTTGCCATTGGCAGCGATTTTAATCGCATCGAAGTCTAAAGGTGGACGTTTAGTAGTCATGCAACACGCTCCAAAAATTTAGCCGTTTTGCCGCGGCCATTGGCTTTAACGATGCGCAATAAATCAGCTTTTTCGAGTTTTTTAGCGGTCTGTAAAAACGTGTTGCGATTGAGATTGTGCTCATTGATAAGCGCGTTGATGTCAATCACATCATGTTGACCCAATAGGACAATGATTTTTTGTGATAGATCGTTCCCTTTTAGCTTGCCGTATTGACCTTTAAACGGTTTATGCTTGGCAGGGTCAATCATGGTAGCGGGCGCATTGCGCGATTTGCGTTTTACGCGACCATCAAACAGACTGTAATAATAATTTGGGTCAATATCGCCACGTTTTTGCGCTTCGTATTTTGCCATCAGATCAGACTGTGGTATTCTGGGTTTGCGCCCCTTTTTACTTTCAGTGACTGTATTTCCCAATTCGCGTCGTGCCGCCTGCTCTTCGCGTAACTTTTTTTGACGCTCTATGTGTTCTGGGCTATGGTCAAACAAAAATGTATTTGATTGTTTACGTGTCAGTTTAAGCGCGTTATTGGTGATGGGTGTATCTGCAACATAGCCGTTTTCTTTTTTCCACTCAGCAATGACGCGCTCTTGCTCTGCCAAGTCTGTTTTTGCATATCCTGATATGATCATGGTTTTGACTCCATTGCTTCAGCAGTTAAAATCACTTTTTGAATTTGGGCAATCAGTGCATAACCCACTTTTTTCATTGCTCGACTTTCATCATTAGTGACTTTTTGGTCGGCAATGGCTGCCAAGGTGGTATTATTCATATCGGCAAATCGTTTCATCAGCTCAGCGATATCGTCAAACATTTCGCCATCCTCGCATTCTGGCAACTCAAACCAAGCCGCGTTGCCGTGGGCGCAGCAAATAGCATCCATAATCAGTGTCTTATTTTCCGCATGTGTAAGTACGTACTCAATGATGTCTGGTGATAAGGTATGGCTGTCATTGTTTGGGTTGATTTGCGCAGATACGGTGTTGTAATTAAGCCCATATTTGCCACAGATAAAATGCACCAATCCGCGCTCGCGCTTGGTGGTTTGATACACTGCCAAGTCGAGTGGCAATACGCACTTATCCGCGCGCTGTTTTGCTGTGTAGTATTGGTTCGACATATTCCCCTCGTTTTCGTCGTGTAATTATTGCTATTTTGTTGCTATGCTGATTGTGTTGATTGAGCATCACACTCGTTAGCGGGGACTGGGAAAATGTCAGGACGCAATTCATAGCATGGCACCCCAGTTACTTCGCTGATTTTTACAACATACTTTGCTGAGGCTTTTTTATCGCGAGCAACCATGACATTGACATTTGACGAGGTACGTGAAAGACCGATTTTTTCGGACAGTTCTGCGTTACCGCCTGCAATAGTTATGGCTTTTTTTAGAGCATCTAGCATTGATGACTCATGAGTATTTGACATTGTAATTACCTTTGTATTTAAAACTTAGGCATATAATTACATTTGTAATTGAACATGTCAATTACTTTTGAAACTGGTAAATTATTACATTTGTAATTATTATCGCGGAAAATTGACACTCAAAGTTACTGGAGTTCGCATGTACGCTGAATTAGACACATTAGGGAAACGGGTAAAATATTTTCGTGAGCAAAAAAAATTAAGCCAAGCCCAACTTGCTAATATGGTTTTGTCCAAAGATAAAAACACCGGTGAGCTGCGACCGATTGATCCGTCTGTGATTGGTAATATCGAAAATAGAGACAGTAAAAAAAGCCAACATACAGCAGGACTTGCAAAGGCATTGGGTGTGAGTATGGAATGGCTTGCGACTGGCGAAGGCGAACCTGTCCAGACGCCAGTGCGTGATGAGCCAAAAAAAGATGTTGTGTCTGAAGAATCAGCATTTGACTACGTTGTCATTGGTGGTAGCACGGATTACCCACTTGTTTTGGTTGATTACCTGGACAAAAAAGCAAGCTGTGGCGGCGGTTATGTCAATGGTGAATATGAAGAGAAAAAAGGACAAATAGCCTTTACGGTTGAATTTTTGCGTGAAAATAAATTACCAATTGACGGTGATGGCTTAGTGCTAATGCACGCATGTGGCGATAGCATGGGTTATACCATCCCAGATGAGACCATGATGCTGGTCAATCGCAAAGAGTGTCATTTTGAGAACATGATTAGCAAAGAAGTCTATACTTTCAACGCCGATGGTGAGATGATTTGTAAGCGCGCCTTTAAAAATTTGGACGGTTCAATCACGCTGGTATCAGACAATACGGATAAAACCCGTTATCCCGACCAAATTGTTGATAAAGACAAGTTTAATCATTTTGATATTTTTGGGCGTGTACGGTATACCTTTAACAAGATGTGAGGCAGTTATGGATTTTGTCGCATTGGATGTAGAGACGGCAAACTTTGACATTGGGTCAATTTGCCAAATTGGGATTGCGAAGTATCGACAAGGCAAACTCATTGATACGTTTGAGAGTTTGATAAATCCAAGATGTTCGTTTAGTCAAAAAAACATCGACATACACGGTATTACAGCCGGTACCGTCAAGGATGCACCCAACATATTTGATATCTATGGCAAAATCCTACAATTTGTAGGTGATGATGTAGTGGTAAGTCATACCAATTTTGACCAAAAAGCGATTATCACTTGTTTGACCAATGCCAACTTACCGTTACCCAACTGGCAATGGGCGGATAGTAGCGTGATGGTGCGCTCAGCAGTTGAGAAGTGGGCAAATAGTGGTTATAGCCTTGCAAATGTATGCCAAGCCTGGGGTTATCAATTTGAGCACCATAACGCGCTAGAGGATGCCAAGGCGTGTGGTTTTATCGTCAATACGATTTTGCGTGAAAAGCAGTCATCTATTCATGATTGGCTTGATAAGCCATTGACCAAAGCCGTAAAATCAATAAAGCCCTACCCTAATTCTGCTCGCTCAAAACAAGGCAATACTGATGGCCGTTTTTATGGCATGGCGATTTGCTTTACTGGTGAGCTGAGCATGAGCCGTGAGCAGATTGCCAATTTAGCAGCCAAACATGGCTTTGATGTTAAAGCAGGTGTCTCCAAAAAATTACATTATCTAGTAGTTGGTACACATGATGTCACCCTACTTGCAGGGCATGATAAGAGTAGCAAACACCGAAAAGCAGAAGAATTAATCACCCAAGGCATAAAAATACAAATAATTACAGAGAGAGATTTTATAAAAATAATTCAAATGTAATTAAATTTTACCCTATTAACTACAAAAGTAATTGACATTATAAATTACAAATGTAATTATATATCCATGCTCAACAACATGGATATATCGTTATGCTCACTATCACCACCGCCGATCCAAGCAACACCCCAACCAAGCTAAAAAGAATTATCGAAGTGCCGCGCTGCAATGGTAAATCTCGGCTTGCCAAAACCATTGTCAACATCCCAGGTAATACCCCGCTCGAAAAACTTAACGAAATCTACCAATCACTGATTGATGACGATATCGACCTTTACAACCCTCATCTTAACGTGCGTGACGCGTATATCTGCCATGCCGAACAGCAAAACGCATCGCTCAAGACCCATATCGCTTACTTGGAAGACGACTTAGCGCAAGCTGACCGCGTTATTATTGCGCTGTTTGCATCATTAATAGTTGTTGCGGTGATTGCCGTCACATTGGCTGTATAGGTGGCGTCATGACTCAACAAACCTACACCCCAGACTGGTCAAAAGCCCCTACCGATGCCAATTGGCACGCGCGCGATAGCGACGGTTGCGGGTTTTGGTATAACAAGCGCCCTGCCCCAAGCCGTGATTTTTGGGCAGCAGGTTGTAGCTTGACCATTGCCGACAACGATTGCCCTGTTTTAGACCATGACGCTGCGCTGGACAACTGGCGCGACACGCTCACAGTGCGACCATTTCAAGACCGAGACATCCCACAAAATCTATCTGATTATTTCTCTGGCAAAACGCCCTTTATCATTGCGTATGTTGATTTGCTTTTGGCGCGGATGGCGAAAGAAGACAGATATAGTGATGACGATTGCGTTGGTGAATTTCCAGCGCCGGATGCACATGATATATGTATTTATTCTCAGGATGGCGAAAGAAAGCAATTTGCCATCATTTTAGCCAAAGAGGTTTTAGGATATACAACACGCTTGTTTACATGGGTTTTGGGCACAAGAAAAAACTCCTTTGGCTTCTATAATTTAAGCGATAAAGACTTTGATTCTGAATCAGACTCTTGGTTACGCACCATCACCGAACTTGAAGCCGTGGAATTTCGCGCGGCAATGGAGGCAGTATATGGCTAATCAAAAAACCCCATCACAGCTATTTCGCCAATTGACCCGCAAGGCCAATCTTAGCAACCAAGTGAGCGCGGATGCGTTTATCCAAGCGCAGCAAATTTGGTGTGATTATGTCAACACAGTGACATCAAATCGTAACGCTCAAGACGTCAAAGAAGTGTTTGCCAAGCTAGTGATTGTCAACAACCAAATCCACTGGGGTTACTGCAAGATTGAGCCGACCCAATGGCACAGCTTTTGTACCCTGTTTTGTCTTATCAAAGACAGCGCAGACAATGGCACTATCCTTGAGCCATTGGACGATGACGCCGCCAATGATGATAGCAATGATGCGGAGGCTGCGTGATGGGACCTTTAATTGTTGCGGTCAATGGCGCGGATGGCGAAAGAAGACAGATATAGTGATGACGATTGCGTTGGTGAATTTCCAGCGCCGGATGCACATGATATATGTATTTATTCTCAGGATGGCGAAAGAAAGCAATTTGCCATCATTTTAGCCAAAGAGGTTTTAGGATATACAACACGCTTGTTTACATGGGTTTTGGGCACAAGAAAAAACTCCTTTGGCTTCTATAATTTAAGCGATAAAGACTTTGATTCTGAATCAGACTCTTGGTTACGCACCATCACCGAACTTGAAGCCGTGGAATTTCGCGCGGCAATGGAGGCAGTATATGGCTAATCAAAAAACCCCATCACAGCTATTTCGCCAATTGACCCGCAAGGCCAATCTTAGCAACCAAGTGAGCGCGGATGCGTTTATCCAAGCGCAGCAAATTTGGTGTGATTATGTCAACACAGTGACATCAAATCGTAACGCTCAAGACGTCAAAGAAGTGTTTGCCAAGCTAGTGATTGTCAACAACCAAATCCACTGGGGTTACTGCAAGATTGAGCCGACCCAATGGCACAGCTTTTGTACCCTGTTTTGTCTTATCAAAGACAGCGCAGACAATGGCACTATCCTTGAGCCATTGGACGATGACGCCGCCAATGATGATAGCAATGATGCGGAGGCTGCGTGATGGGACCTTTAATTGTTGCGGTCAATGGCGCGGCTGGCATTGGCGTTACCTCCGCCTGTCAGCGTCTTTACCATGCGCTCAAGCACAAATACAAAATCAAAATCGTATCTTTGGCAATGTATCGTGACGTGTATAACTTTGAGCTTGCTTATTTGGCTAAAAAATACGATGCCTATGACATCGTTATCATGGACAGACACTCAAACGTCACCAGCGTCATCAATAAACAACTTAAAAATAGCTTGTTTACGGATGACAGCATTTGCCCAGATATCAGCTTTGTGTTGTGTTGTCACTATCAAACGTACCGTAAACGCGTTGGCAATACTAACAACAAAACTTTTGCGATTATCAACGGTTACTCAGATGCACCGGCTGCCATATTTGGTACAGACAATCATCACCGCGTGAGCGTCGAAGGTGATTACGGGCACTTGTCGGCATGTGCTGACATGTTGCGCCACATCAACAAAGCAATGGAGCATCGCTATGCAACTCACGCTGTCACTTAATCGCCGCACGCATCTATTTATCAAAGATGGCAGATTGTTTTTTAAATTGTATAAACCAAGCAAGTTTAGCGACAAGAAAGACATTGAGGTATTGAGCGATGTGACAATTGAAGATGCCAAGCGCATCCATCAGTGGCTTGGCGATGTGATAGCGGAGTGCAAGCAACCCCTAACTGCAAGCAACGCAAAGTCAATCGATGAGCATATTGCTCAGATTAAACAACTTTTAACCCAACAGCCAAAACAGGAGACTACCCATGGCTAAACAACAAACCCCAATCCAAGAAATCTTGGCAGATTTAAACGGTGGCGCTTTTGCCGCAATGCTTGAGACTGTCATGGCAGACGTTGCGCAATCCGTCATTCGCACCGGCAAAAAAGGCAAAGTTGCTGTGATGTTTGATATGGAGCAGGTCAAAGGTACTGCCCAGCAAATCACAATCTCACACAAGATTGATTTTAAGGAGCCAACAGCCACTGGCACACGTAGCGAAGACACGACTGAGCAAACGACTGTGTTTGTCAGTGTAGATGGTGAGATTAGCTTGACCCCGAAAAACGACACGATGGCATTGTTTGCTAACGCATAACATCAACAACAACCCAGTCGTGGGTGTTGCAGCACTCACGACAGCCAAACTAACCAATAGGATTTTATCATGAGTAAATACAATTTAGAAAATTTAAGTGATGCCGCAGTTGGGGCGGAACTTGCACAGCCACATCATGAGTATATTAATGGTGATGTTATTGCTGTTAATAAAAACACCAATCTGATTGATATGGAACAGTTTGAAGACGGCAAACGTCGCAAAACTGGCATGTATAAAACACACAGCGTTGCAGATTTTGTGCGTTTTGTCAAAGATGAGACGACGCCTGAGCATTGCAAAATCTTTGTCGATAGTGATGCAATGAAGGCAACCGCATTTTTAAATTATGGCGCTGAAGGTTTTGAGCAGGGCAAACTTGATTATAAAGCAGTTATCGAACTTAAGATGACGCCAGTTTTTCAAAAATTGGTAAATCTGCATCATAACACAGTATCCCAACGTGATTTGATTGACTTTCTAACTGACTATGCGCCAGTGCTGACTCCTGTTAATGCGCAAGGTGAGACTATTAATATCGGCAATGCAATTAATGCTTTACGCCAAATCAAAATTGATGAAACCAAGAATACGCAGAATGATGTACAAAACTTTGGCGAAACGCGGTCGACGTTTGAAAACGTCAAGGCTCGCACTGCTGATGACAATATGCCTGTGATATTTGAAGTAGATGACGCTTGCTATCAGTCACTGCCAAAAACCGAAATCTCATTACGCTTGGTTATCAAAGCGGTTGATGGTAAGCCTTTTTTTAAATTGATGATTAATGCGATTGATTTGTTGCAACTTGAACGTGCTGAGACGTTTGTCAAAATGATAAACGATGACTTAGCAGGTGAGTTTGATGTGTTGCTTGGTGGCTTTAACGCTTAGTAGGGACTAGATTTGAAAAGACCCACTGGCAACAGTGGGTTTTGAGATAAAAAATGACTAAACGCAAAATATCAAAGTCAACCGCTGCCGCCAAGCGCAAATCACGGTTAAAAACGCATAAAGCACAAGCCATCATGGATGTGTACGAAATGGCAGTCATGGCGCCTAAACAGCGTGAGTTTGAGGTGGAATTGCGGCGCGTCAGTCAGTACGTTAAGACGCATCATGCTCACCCTGACGTACTTAACAAACGCGTTGGCTGCAAATACCGTGGCTGGGTAAAAATATCTGCATGTGGCCGCAAGGGCAATGAGTACATGCTCAATCGCATTAAAGCAATGCAGTTTTATGGTGATTGGTGCCCAAGCACAAAGCTTGATGAGATTATCCCAGATGAGTTTATCGATGACGGGGTCAAACGCTGCTATCACGTTGACTTTTTTATGACGGATATCGTGGGTACTGAGTACGAGATCGATACGCAAAAAATTTATAACCCCAAGTCGATGACTGATTTGCAGCTACAAGTCGCTAGCTTGGTGCGTAGCATTGCTGAGCAAGATGGCTACTTGTTTGATTTTGATAAATCGTATGTTGAGATACGCGCATGAGTCGGCGATTGCGTCATCCCAACCACCGTATCACTGATAACGGGCACTATGTTTGCGGTTTTAAACGCAAGACCGATGGTTACTCAGGCAGAGTTGTCGAAGATGGTGAAGGTAAATGGTTAGCGTTACCAGGATATGCGACTTGGGACAAGCAAGGTCAAGCGATTGACCATGAATTTGGAAACCTAGTAAGAAGGAAAAATAGTAATGACTGACAATAAAAAAAGTAAGTGGACAACAAGACATTTAAGTCACGGTATTGATGGTTTGTTGCGTTACAAAGATTTAACGGATGTTTGTGAGTCTGACGAATTTAAAACAGACAAAGACATCCGCAATGAGTTGTTAAGGCGTAAAGCTGCAGGTGAGCTTTATATATCGGTTGGCGAATGTGATAACTTTGATCCCAAAACAGGTTGCCTTGGGCATCCAAGTGAGGCTCCAAATGTCATTGATTAAAGAATTGGAAAAGGAATTGGCTAGAAATTGCCGCCTCAACAATTGGGATTTGGGGTTTAAAGCGGCTATTGATATCGTTAAGCAGCACAGCGATTGGCAAAACCTATCAAGCGATACACAGCTACAAAACAATCAGACTTGTATACTGATAATGCAAAATGACTCCGATGAGTACCCTGTTATTTATGATGTTGGGCTTTATCGAAAAAATGAGAATAGTACGGCTTGGCTAAGTTTAACGAAAACTGAATCTTATATTGATGAATCAAAAATTCTAGCACTACAGCTGATTGAGCCGCCAAGAGGGGTGCAAAATGGTTGAAACAGACATCACCAGCGCATTGGCTGAATTAGGTTTAATTCCAGTTGACTGGGTACACGCGAGTCAGTTTGCGAAATTGACGGGCATACCTGAGCAACGATTATTTGCCCGCAAAGAAAATTGGCCAGAAGATTTGGTTTGGACTAAACAAGACGGTAATATATACTACTCTATACGAGGGTATAACCAATGGATGACAGAACAAGCCGAAAAACGCTACCGCAAGGCGTGCGGATTAGAAATGGCGCAGTCCAAATCTACTTTGAGCGCCGCAAACAAGCCTACAACATCACGCTCCCCCATCCGCCAACTGCGGAAGGCATCGCGGCAGCCGCTAAAATTAGAAGCGAGTTAATCACCAAGGCTGAATGGGGCATACTCACTGACATTGACATTGCTAAGGCGCGCGGAGAAAATGTCACAGACTCAACCGTCATCACCGATGACGGTGTTTTATTTCAAGAAGTTGCACAGCGCTTTTTAAAACACACTGAAGCCAATCTCGATACCAAAAAAGGCTATCTGCGCATACTCGAACATCATTGGATGCCTGACCTGGCGCTCATACCAATTCACCAAATCACCACGGATTTGCTCAAAGACTTAATCGTCGATAAAGACTTTAAGACCGCCAAGACGTTGAATAATTGCCTGGTACCGTTGCGCGGTGTATTTCAAACCGCCATTGAATCGCAGCTCATCACTATCAACCCCATCGATAGCATCAAAAATAAAAAAATCCAAGTCGATATCCCCGATCCATTCACCCGCGATGAGATGAACGCGCTCTTAAAATGGTTGGATAATAATCTCACTGGCGATGACCATTTTTACTATTATTACTATGAGCTGGCGTTTTGGACAGGCTGCCGCCCAAGTGAGCTGATTGCTTTGCGCTGGAATGATATTGACTGGTTTAATGGCACTATCAAAATCAATAAAAGCCGCGTGCGCGGGACAGAAAAACAAGTGACCAAGACGCACACTGCCCGCATCGTGTACATGAATGAACGCTCAAAAACGTCTCTGAACTGTCTGCGCGAACTGACGCCAACGTTGGCCAAAAAAGAATTTAAAGAGTATGTTTTGGTTTGCCCAGAAACGGGCGAGGCATTTTTTAATGAGAAACCACCTAGGCTTAGGCTAGTTGATGCAATGAAAGGCTGTCACGTTAGACACCGCCCAGCGTATAACGCCCGGCATACTTATGCGACTATGCTTTTGATGGATGGGGTTAACCCGGTATTTGTTGCTGACCAGATGGGCCATAGTTTACAAATGCTAATGAAAAGATATGCGAAGTGGATGCACGGTGATAAGAATAAAATTGAGATTGCCAAGCTAAATACTAACTAAGCTGACAGGTTTGACAGGCTTTTTGACAGGCTGAATGCTAAAGCAGTACAATGCTATCAAAAACAGAATTTATAAGTTATTGATTTTAAATATCTAATATTTGATAGGGTTTTATTATATTATTCTTTTGCGGGTTCAACTCCCGCCATCTCCACCATATATAAAAAAGAGAATGCAGATTACTGTATTCTCTTTTTTTTGCGTTTTTTATATCCCATTAGCTACTCAAGATATTGTTTTTACATAAAATCAACAGGTTAGAAAAACTAGCCGATAAAGTTACACAACTTATATGTTTAGCAAAATACACTGGATATTAAAGATTTTGTTTACAATAAAATGTTTGAAATAACATAACTTTGTAATTAGAATACACATCCCTTAAGTGATATTAAATAATATTACTTTGTTTTTACTATGTAAATCACGGGAAATGCCCCTTGATACCTTTAAGTAGTCAGATTATTGACCGCTTTAATTGATAAAAGGAACATCCGATGAAATATATCATTGCCAGTTTGATTGTTACTACTTTAGTCACCCAGCAAGCCAATGCTGATGTTGTTTCATGGTATGGTGGTAAGCATCATGGTCGCACCACGGCATCTGGCGAGAAATTCAATCAAAATGCACTGACTGCCGCCAGCAATGTGCACAAATTAGGTAGCCGGCTCAAAGTTACCAACAAAGCCAACGGCAAAAGTGTAGTGGTACGCGTGACTGACACAGGGGGATTTGGCAAATATGGCCGTACCCTAGATTTGTCAAAAGGTGCTTTTAGTAGAATTGCTAATCTTTCAAACGGCCTTGCTAAAGTCGATATCGTTAGATTATAAATTTATTTTCACTATGTTTTAACGTAAAAAGGGCGCTATTGATTGATAGCGCCCTTGATGTTTTATCAATTAAAAAATTTAATCCTCTAAAAAACGGGTGTCATTCGACCATTGCTGCATTTTGATAGTTTCATCCAAATATTGCTCGATAGCCGGCAAATTAAACCCGTCGTTTTCACTGATAAAGCTAATACTCATACCTTTATTGCCTGCCCGACCTGTACGACCGATACGATGAACGTAATCATCAGGACTATCTGGCAAGGTATAATTGACCACACAAGCCACATCATCTATATGAATACCTCGCCCTGCGACATCAGTCGCCACTAAAATATTGGCATCGCCTTGACGAAATTGTGCCAAATATTTCTCGCGTTTTGCTTGGATGACATCCCCTGACAATATCACTACTTTATACTGACGATTAAGTTTGTCATAAAGACGTTTAACTTGGTCTTTACGATTGGCAAACACAATCATTTTACTGGGAGAAATTTTTTCAATAACTTGCTGTAACGCCGCCAGTTTATCCGATTCCATCAGGGTAAAAAACAGCTGCTCGATGTTTTGACTGGTTTTTTGCTCGGGCGCAATCTCTACAAAAATCGGCTGATATAACCAGCGATAAGCTAAATTCATCACATCTTGGTTAAAGGTAGCGGAGAAAAGCAGGGTTTGCCGATGCGTATTGGCAGGCATCATACGAATCAACCGTTTGATATCAGGTATAAATCCCATATCCAACATTCTATCCGCTTCATCTAATACCAAAATTTCAAGACGATCGAGATACACATGGTGCTGAAAGCAAAAATCAATTAAACGACCTGGGGTGGCGATGATGATATCGACAAACTTTTGATGAAGCTGCTTTGATTGCGTGTCATAGTCTGTGCCACCGAGCAAACAAACGGTATGAAGTTTGGTAAACTTG
Source organism: Moraxella sp. CTOTU48268 (assembly GCF_032069585.1). Lineage (NCBI taxonomy): Bacteria > Pseudomonadati > Pseudomonadota > Gammaproteobacteria > Moraxellales > Moraxellaceae > Moraxella > Moraxella sp. CTOTU48268. Next base: position 11,466 of record NZ_DAMALV010000032.1, on the reverse strand, counting down.
GTGAGTTCAAGGCAATCTTGATAAATTTGTTGAGCCAGTTCTCGAGTCGGCGCCAGCACCAGCGCACGGGTTTCACCCAAAAAACGATCGCCATCAACCTCAGGGTTTAGAGGATTATTTAGTAATTCATTGATGATGGTGAGTAAAAACGTTGCTGTCTTACCTGTACCCGTTTGTGCCTGCCCAATGGCGTCTTGCCCAGCAAGTGTATTGGGCAATATCTGCGCTTGGATAGGGGTCAGCGTTTGATAGCCTAGTTGGTCAATCGCTTGTTTGAGCGCTGGATGAAGGGGTAATTGTGAGAAAGTTTGAAACACAGAGATTTAACCTATTTTGACCAATCAATCATTGGCTATGAGAAACAACAAAAACCAAGTTAATGACATCAACTTGGTTTGCAAAAAGGTCAAAAATAACACTTCAACCCCTTTTTGGCTCAACTTATTCGACTTTGGTAACTTCTTCAGCTTGAAGACCTTTTTGACCCTCAACCACGATGAATTCAACTTTTTGACCATCTTGAAGTGAACGGTAGCCGTCACCTTGAATCGCGCGGAAATGAACAAAAATATCTTCACCGCTGTTACGTTGAATAAATCCAAAACCTTTTGAATCATTAAACCATTTTACAATGCCTTGTTCACGAACTGACATATTATAACTTCCTTTAACACTATTAATGGTAGGTTTTAAAGTAGTTTTTTAACCAAGGCTAGTTAAGCCTAGTTAAGTTTATTTACTCGCTACCTACGCCTGCTAAATAATGTACTAGTTAAGCTTTTGTAATAGTTTGTTAAAACATTTCTCTACAATGTCGCTTACATAGTAAATTGTTCTTATAGCAATCATAGCATGGGTTTTTTACAAAAAAAAGTAATTTCGTAAGAATTGGTTGTTTTTTTAAACAGCGATTTTTTAGCCTTATTTAACGGTTTACGATAATAAAACTGCAAGGTTTGCTACTAAAATTGCCAATTATTTTAGCGTCGGTTTGCACACATTGTATGGGCTTATTTTTAGCCTTATCTTTAGCATTTATCTCATCGACGCCAATAAGTTGCCTGATAACTTCCTCACCCAATTCATCTAGCACATCATGCTTTAATTCTTTTGTTAATTGCTTATCGGCATTCTGATGGGCTTTGATGGCACATTCTTTAAGTCGCCATAGCAAGTTTCGTAAAACTGCTTGATTGACTGCAGGCTTTTGATTCAACCATTGGTATTCATGGGGTGAAAAAAAGCGTGCAGCAACGTGATGACTAATTGCGCTGTCTTCAACATCAATACCGATATTTGTATAGGGTGAAATCAACACTACGGCATGTTGGCGGCTATGGCTAAAACTGACATACCAAGTGTAACCATCAGCGGTTATAAAATGATAAGGAAAGTTTGTATCCATTAACTCGCCTGTCACATTGAGCGCTTGCTGTAGCTTTTTTAGCAATTGACGACAAGACATCGACCCTGATTTATGGGTTAATAGGGTAGCCTGTTCACCCAAATTATGATGAATATCAATAGCAACCCAGCTATGGTGTTCGATTGGATAAAACTGCATCGGTTATGGTAGTGCCTTATGGTATAAGCAAATTTAACGATAGCTTAAAGTATTAAAGTATTTTTTATACCAAGGTTGATTGGCTTTCTTCTTTTGTGCTTGCGCAATCGCTTTACGTTTTTTTTGATACAGTACATTATTACTGATGAGAGTGATAGCGCGAGTGTCTTGCGCGATGACTTCCCCTAAGACATTTTCAACACTTACAGTAATGGTATAAGGGTTAGGATCGAGCGTGGTAGTTGCAATAGTATAGCTAGTTTCTTTTATGGTCGCTAAGGTTTGGTTATTGAGTTGATAGACGATTCTATCGCCTGTTTTTAAACTCGGCGTCAAAGCAACGTTAATCTCAATTGGTTGACTTCCCCGTCGCAGCGTTTGCCCTGCTTCAGGCGATACAATTTTTAATACATAATCCCCCTGCTGGCTTGCTGAGATGGATTGGGTGGATAAGCGATCAGTTACGCTATCACCTAAACTATCAGGCAAACGATTGTCCGTAGCCGTACTGACTGCATTATCAACTTGATTGTTCAAGCTACTGGATGTCGTTGTTGATTGATTGGTCGTCGCAGATACTTGTGATTGGGTGGGTAATTTATCTAATACGCTGATATTTTTGCTGTTTTTATTGTATTGATAAGCGGTATTGATATTATCGGTATATACCACTTGACCCTCTGAGGTGTTCGTCTTATACACTTCAGCATGACTTAACTGTGACAGCAATAACACGACAGCCGTGAGTATAAAGCTATACCGCAAACTACTATTATGATCGGTACTGTATTTTTTCAAAATCATATAAGCCTTCCCCTCAAAACCCATTATTGTGCATATTTTAGCAAGCTTGATAATCAATCCCTAAATAATTTTTCCTATTAGCCTAAAAATCTCACATAAAAAAACCCAACTTAATGTAAAGTTGGGTTTTTTGAAAAGCGAACTTATTAGCAGCTGTAGTACATATCAAATTCGATTGGATGAACGGATACGTTGTAACGCTCTACTTCTTCTTTTTTCAAGGCAATGTAAGCGTCAAGCATTTCTTTGGTAAATACGCCACCTTTGGTTAAGAACTCATGGTCGTCTTCTAACGCTTTAAGCGCAACTTCCAAGTTCTCCGCCACCGTTGGGATCAATGCTTCTTCTTCTGGTGGAAGATCGTATAAGTTTTTGTCTGCGGCTTCACCTGGATGGATTTTGTTTTGGATACCATCAAGCGCTGCCATCAACAATGCGGCAAAGCAGAGATAAGGGTTGGCTGCTGGGTCTGGGAAACGTGCTTCGATACGCTTGCCTTTCGGGCTTGCTACGTATGGAATACGAATTGATGCTGAGCGGTTACGCGCTGAATAAGCCAGTTTAATAGGCGCTTCGTAATGCGGTACTAGGCGTTTATAGCTGTTGGTTGATGGGTTGGTGATGGCATTTAAAGCACGAGCATGTTTGATGATACCACCGATTGCGTATAAAGCAGTTTCTGACAGCCCTGCGTATTCATCACCGGCAAAGGTGTTTTTGCCATCTTTTTGGATTGACAAGTGAACGTGCATACCTGAACCATTATCACCAACCATCGGTTTTGGCATAAAGGTCGCGGTCTTACCGTATTCGTGTGCAACGTTGTGTACCGCATATTTGAACTGTTGTACTTCGTCCGCTTTACGAACTAGGGTATTAAATGATACACCGATTTCTAGCTGGCAAGAGGCAACTTCATGGTGATGGACTTCAACACGGCCTTCGCCCATAATCGCTTCTACCGCGGCACACATATCAGCGCGCATATCTTGTGAGCTATCAACGGGTGGTACTGGGAAGTAACCGCCTTTGACGCGTGGACGATGCGCATAGTTACCGCCTTCCATTTCTTTATCAGTTGACCAAGCGGCTTCATCAGCTGAGATGGTGTGACGGGCGCCGGACATGTCGATTGACCATTTTACATCATCAAATACGAAGAATTCTGGCTCTGGACCAAAGAATGCGGTATCGCCAATACCCGTGGATTTTAGGTATTCTTCGGCACGTCGCGCGATTGAACGTGGGTCACGGTCATAACCTTGCATGGTTGATGGCTCGATAACGTCACAGGTCACAACAACTGTCGTTTCACGAAAGAAAGGATCGACAAAGGCGGTATCAGCATCTGGCATCAAAATCATATCTGACGCTTCAATGCCTTTCCAACCAGCGATTGATGAACCATCAAACATTTTACCTTCTTCAAAAATGTCTTCGTCCATGCTGTCAGCTGGATAGCTTACATGTTGCTCTTTACCTTTAGTATCGGTAAAGCGAAAATCTACCCACTTTGCTTCGCTAGATTTGATTAAATCTAAAAATTTATTCGACATTGCTCGTTTCCTTTTACGCAAAAAATGATTAAAAAAACGTTACGCCACTTTATACTCTTTTTGGTACTGTGACAAGAGATAAACAAAGTGGTGCTTGTTGAATTTAAACTTTCAAGTTATGTGCCAACTTTTGCGATATCATGCTAAAGATTAACTTTTTATATCAAATTCAATGAGTTATTTGTAGGCTGATTTGCTGATAAAGTTGGCTGATATGACTATCTGCCTAGATAACCTTCAAATCGCCATGCGGCTGTAACACTTGCACCATTTTAATTAATATTTTATCAATATTCACTTTTTTGGTGCATAAAATATGTGTTTAACTATTTTAGTGAAAATCATTAACATTGCCCCCTGCGACTCGGCTTCATTTATTCGGTATTTGGTTTCAGTGACTTGTATAATGGTTGTGATAAAATAATTAAATAAAATAACGGTGAAGTTTTATCATTGGCTAACCATCGTCCAACCGTCCAACAATTACAGCATAGGGTTTCTGGATTGCTACTTTTTATTGATAACTACGACAGTTTTACCTACAACTTGGTGCAGTATTTTGAGCAATTGGGGCAGCCGGTTGAGGTCTGGCGCAATGATGCTTGCCGCAGTGAAGACATTATTCGCTTAAATCCCGATTATTTGGTCATTGGCCCTGGACCTTGCACGCCAAGCGATGCGGGCAATACGTTGAATATTATCAAAGACTGTGCCGGTATTATTCCTATATTAGGCGTTTGCTTGGGTCATCAAGCCATTGGGCAAGCATTTGGCGCCCATATCATCCGTTGCCCAAAGATTATGCATGGGCGGGTGTCGCAAGTTTTTCATCACCATCAAGGGATATTTGCCGGGCTTCCCTCACCTTTTAAAGCCACTCGCTATCATTCTTTAGCGATTGCTAATGACAGTTTGCCTGCTTGTTTAGAGGTTACCGCATGGTGTGATGATATTCACCCACATAATTTGCTGCCATCCCCTACTGTGATGGGCATTAAGCATCAAACATTGCCGATTGAAGGGGTGCAGTTTCATCCAGAATCTATTTTGAGTGAGCATGGGTATACGATTTTGAAAAATTTTTTAGCTAATTATGAAGACTATGAAAACTATCAAGACGCTAACCCTTAGACTAGGGTAATTGAGTTTTGCGGCTTAAAGTTTGGCTTTAAAACTTGGCTTTAAAACCTGGCTTTGTTATAGTATACTAGTACAATGATATATAAGTGTAAGCCATAAAACTCATACGAGACTGACATGACCCATACTGTAACGCCTTATCTTGGTGACATTACCACGGCTATTGAAAATAACCAACCATTAACCCCAGAGCAAACTCAACTACTACTTACCACCGCGCTGGATCGCGCCATCAATACCATTGACCTAACCTATGCAGAAATGCGCGGCGTCATGCTAGCCATCATGCAAGGTCAATGCCCCGATGCCATGATGGGCGCGCTGCTCACTGCGCTGCGTATGAAAGGTGAAAGCATTGAAGAAATCACCGCCGCCGCCCAAGTAATGCGGGAGCTTGCGATTAAAGTGGATTTGTCGGATATGCCTAACGTCGTCGATATTGTGGGTACGGGGGGCGATGGCGCAAATTTGTTTAATGTATCTACCGCCGCTACCATGGTCGCAGCAGTAGCTGGCTGTCATGTCGCCAAGCATGGTAATGGCGGCGTTTCCGGCAAATCGGGCAGTTCCGATTTGCTGCAGCAAGCGGGTATTAATTTGGCGTTAAATACCGAGCAGATTACCCAGTCGATTAAAACCCATGGTATTGGTTTTTTGTTTGCGCCCAATCATCATGTGGCAATGAAACATGCGATGCCCATTCGCCGCACCCTAAAAACGCGTACGGTGTTTAATATTTTAGGACCTTTGACCAACCCGGCGGGCGTCAAAAATGCCATGATTGGGGTATTTAATCCTTCGCTGTGCGAACCGCTTGCCAATGTGTTCAAAAACCTTGGCGCCGAGCATGTGCTAGTCGTCGGCTCAGTGGATAACCTTGATGAAATCTCACTGGCGACTTATACCCACGTGGCTGAACTTAAAGACGGCAAAGTCAGTGTGTATGATATCGAACCTGAAGATGTTGGTATCGAATCGCAAACGCTCAAAGGCTTAATCATTGACAGTCCAGCACAGAGCCTAGCCCTCATCCGCGAAGCACTCGCTAACAATCCCAATAAAACCCCCATCGCCAAAAAAGCCGCGGATATGATTGCCTTAAACGCCGGTGCGACCATCTATGTAGCAGGTAAAGCAGATACCATAAAACAAGGCGTAGCCATGGCACAAGATATCATCAGCAGTGGCAAAGCCTTGCAAAAAATGGCAGCATTAGCAAGCTTTACTCAGCAATTCACCTCTCATTAAATTTTTGGAAAAACCATGCCTCATCAAGCAGTCCCCTCGGTATTACAAAAAATTGTCGACACCAAACGTCAAGAACTGGTCAGAGCCAAACAACAACAATCTTGGCACGACCTTGAGCAAATTGCCGCAACGAACCACGAAGACATCCGTGATTTTGCCGGCAGTTTGCGCAAAGCGGGTATCCGTGTCATTGCGGAAGTCAAAAAAGCCTCGCCATCCAAAGGCATCATCGCCCCTAATTTCGATGCTGTCGCCAGCGCAGTCGGGTATGAACAAGCGGGTGCCGCTTGCCTATCGGTATTGACGGATACTGACTACTTCCAAGGCTCGGATGAGTATTTATTGCAAGTGCGCCAAGCGGTAAGCCTACCTGTGCTACGCAAAGATTTTATGATTGAGCCGTATCACATTTTGCAATCACGTGCGCTTGGGGCAGATTGTATTTTGCTGATTATGGCGTGTTTATCGGATGCGCAAGCCGCTGAGCTGCATGAATTGGCGTTAAAACTTGGCATGAGTGTGCTCATTGAGTGTCATGATGAAATAGAAGTGGAACGTGCGTTACGCTTGCCAGCCCATCGCCAAAACGTGTATGGGGTTAATAATCGCAATCTACATAACTTTGATGTGAGTTTGGACACTACCCTGCGCCTAAAAACACTGTTTCCACAAGATAGCTTATTGGTGACAGAAAGCGGGATTCATTCGGCAGAGGATGTAAAATTGATGCTCGACCATGACATCCATGCGTTTTTGATTGGTGAGCAGTTTATGAAAACAGGCGATGCAGGCGCGGCATTAGCAAAGTTATTGGCACAATCGCAACAAAATGCGTAAAATAGCCAAGTTAAATAATTGATGTTAGGGCGTTTCATCGATAAACGCCCTATTTTTTATACCGATTTATAGAGTTATTGTATGGCAAATTTATTTTCTAAAGAAATGCAAGACCAGTTAAAGCAGCTTAAAACCGAACTGGGTAAAGGTCGCAGCCAAACCAAAGAGACCGATGAAAACGGCAAACCGACTGAAACCGTGGGTTTATTGAGCAAGCAACAAGTCGCCAAACAAGTTAAAAAATATAATAGCGAACATCTTGATGATGATAAATTGCTATTTATGCAAGCCATGTCAGGCGTGCAGCCAATCAAAGATAAAAACTTGGCGGATAAAAATAACGCTGGCAATAAGCTTGATGCGACGACGCTAGCCAAACGCGCGGCGGCAGTCGGTGGTGACGATGATAGCGGGCATGTATTGTCTGATATGCAAGCGCTGCTTAATCCTGTCTCTGGCGATGCTTATTTAAGTTATAAAACCGCAACGCTACAGAACAAAGTGTTTAATGAGCTCAAACAAGGCAAGATTCGCTGGTATGATGCCGTAGATTTACATGGTGCTACCATTGAAGAGGCCCGTGAAGCCATGAGTCAGTTGATTTTGCAGGCTCAAAAAAACAATGAAAATTGCGTGAAAATCATTCATGGCAAAGGCATTGATAGTATCTTAAAAACTTGCGTCAATGGCTGGTTGCGTCAGATTCCTGAAGTGCTTGCTTTTTGCTCAGCGCCTGCGGCACAAGGTGGTAATGGTGCAGTGTTGGTGTTACTCAAAAAACGCGAAAAAGCCAATCGCGACCAATAACCATTGTACTGCTATTTCGACTATAGGTTAAATTTTACAAAATCATGCATAGAACAATCCATGCATGATTTTTTTAACAGGATTTTTTAATTGTTAATAGTTTATTCTTAGTTTTTGTTTATAATAGGCTCTTTTTTTCATGGATTAAATGCTCTGCATTAATCTACTCTCAACTGGCTAAAAACAGCGACCATTTGACTTTTGACAGCTGACTGTTTTTAACACCACTGGGTATAGGAGAAAGGTAACTTTGAACAATACCACCACTGCGACTAATTCGCCCGCTAAATTGCAACGCCAATTGGCACTTTGGCACATTATCATTATTGGTTTGGCGTATATTCAGCCCATGACCGTATTTGATACCTTTGGCTTGGTTTCTGAAGCCAGTCATCAGCACGTTCCAACATCTTATATTATTGCATTGATCGCTATTTTGCTTACCTCGCTAAGTTACGGTAGCATGATTCGTCGTTATCCTTCGGCGGGTTCGGCATATACCTATGCCCAAAAATCGATTCATCCCAATGTCGGGTTTATGGTGGGTTGGTCTTCTTGGTTGGATTATTTATTGTCACCGCTGGTGAATATTATCCTAGCGGTGATTTATCTTGAAGCGCTGTTCCCGGATGTCAACAAATGGATTTGGGTATTTATTCTGACGGGATTTATGACCTGGATTAATGTGCATGGCTCCAAAGTCGTGGCTTATTTTAATAGTTGGATTGTGTTTATTCAGCTATTGATTATTGGTGTATTTACGTGGTTGGTGTATAGCAAATTGATGGCGGGCACCAATGCGGACGGCACCATCAATGATGCAGCTTACCAATTATGGAGCTTAAAGCCTTTTTGGAGTGATATTGCCAACATGACGGCACTCATCAGTGGTGCAACCATTTTATGTTTCTCTTTCACAGGCTTTGACTCACTAAGCTCATTGGCAGAAGAAACCAAAGATGTGCAAAAAACCCTACCAAAAGCAATTTTCTTGACCGCATTGATTGCAGGTATTGTGTTTATCATTAGTACTTACTTTATGCAGATTTATTTCCCACAAACCCCTGACAAATATTTCCCAGATGTGGCTGCTACCCAGCCAGATATTTTGATGTTGGTGGGTGGTTCTGCGTTTCAAGCCGCTGTACTGGGCTTTGCAATTGTTACGGTGATGGCGTCAGGTATTTCTGCACATGCCGGTGTCTCTCGTTTGATGTATGTGATGGGGCGTGATGGGGTCATTAATAAACGTATTTTTGGTCATATTCATCCAAAATACTTGACCCCAACCTACAATATCTATATCGCAGGTATGATTGCATTAACCGCGGGTTTTATTGAGTTTGATGTCATCGCGCATTTGATTAGTTTTGGGGCGTTGACGGCGTTTAGTTTTGTTAACTTATCCGTGATTGCGACCTACATCATCCGTGAAAAACGCTACCACAGTGTCTATGATTTATTTATGTATTTGATTGTGCCGCTGTTGGGCTTTATCAGTGTTGCGCTGATGTGGAAAGAAAGTGAGCCAATCGCCATCAAAATGGGTTTAAGCTGGGCAGTAATCGGTCTTATCTATTTGGCATTTAAAACCGGTGGCTTTAAGCGTCATCCACCGATGCACAATGAACATGAATAATGGTTAACGTGGTGAAAAGGTCAGATAAGATTCTGACCTTTTTTATGTCTGTAGCTTTTGGGAAAACGGCATGTTAGAAATTTTATATCAAGATGAACACTGTGTGGCAGTCAATAAGCCTGCGGGTATGCTTGTCCATCGAAGCTGGCTTGACCGTCATGAAACCCAGTTTGTGATGCAGACCCTGCGCGATCAACTGGGTCAATATGTTTATCCGATTCATCGCTTAGACCGGCCGACATCGGGGGTGTTACTGTTTGCTTTATCGAGCGAATCAGCGCGGCAACTGTGTGAGCAATTTGAAAACAGGCAAGTGCAAAAATCTTACTTAGCCATCGTGCGCGGATATTTGACAGTGAATGCGCAGACATCTGGGCTGATTGATTACCCACTCACACAAATTTTGGATAAAATTGGCGATAAACCAAGTTTGCAGGCACTGCAACAAAGAAAGGTCAGTTCGACAGACATGTTTGATGAATCCCTTAGCAGCCCTGCTGAATTAACCTTACTGCAACCTGCGCAAACGCATTGGCAATGCTTGGCAACAACTGAGCAGCCGTTTCAAGCGCGCGCACGCTATCCCACTTCACGTTTTAGCCTAGCTAGATTGACGCCCATTACCGGACGAAAACACCAACTACGTCGCCACATGAAGCATGTGTTTCATCCGATTATTGGCGATACCAGTTATGGCGATCATCACCAAAATCGTGCTATCCGTCAACATATCGGCGTGCATCGCTTGATGTTACATGCGCATACCTTGGCTTTTCATAGACTCACCGACAATCGCCGTGTTGATATCACTGCGCCTGTGGATACAGATTGGTTAACGATGTGCGCGCAGTTTGGCTTTCATTTGCCTTGATAGTTAGCGATATCATTATTTGGCGACATCCTTTACGCAACCAAGTAATCACTCACTTTACTACCGAGGGTCGCAAATGTTGCGCCAATGCCTGCACCCACCAGCACATCGGTGGGATAATGTAACCCTAGCACCAAGCGCGATAATGCCACCAGCATGGTAAATGGCAGCAACACCCATAACATCATCGGCACTTGATGACCTATCATGGTGGTAAACAATACCGCTTGCAGCGTATGCCCCGATGGAAAACTAAATACATCTAAAGGCCGTTCGCCTAAAGTAATGGTCTGGTGTACTTGGTAAGGGCGCGGACGCACTGTGTGCACTTTTAAATACTTATACAGCAAATAACCACAAAAACTGCTGAGTAACACCGCACACACTTTCACAGCAACGATACTAGCGACCAGTCCTTGTGATAGTAACGCTACTAACATCACTACCGTAGATAGCGCCCAAAACCAACCATCGCCTAAGCGGCTGATGGTTTTGAAGAACTGCGCAAAAAACTTCAATTGCGACAGCAAATTTACCCGTAAACATAAGCGAGTATCCCACTGCAGCACGCGCTTTTGCAAATAATATAGTTTAGGTTTACTGTGCAAAAATTGATAATAATTGCGCATTAAATTGGGTAAGTTTTCGACAGAGCTAACAGAGGTGCAGGTGAATTCTGAATTGGCAAGTGACAGATTGGATTTTTTTATGGGTTGATTCATTGATTGATTCATGGCGCCATCCTTTTTTTGCCTATTTGAACATCACGTTTTGGAAAAAAACGCGGCAGATTCAGCGGGTCTTTGGGTTGGGTGACTATTGTGGGGTGTATGACTATATCGTGGGTGGTTTTTTGCCACGACAGTCGAGTGAACTGACTCAGGTGTGAGGGCGATTGTTGAATCCGCTAGCGGATGTTGAGCTATTGATTGAGAAGACAAAGTGGTTGGTGTCACTGGGCTAGTTGTTAGGGGATTGGTCTGGATTGATAGCACCTCAT
>NZ_DAMALV010000031.1:0-27633 GCF_032069585.1 Moraxella sp. CTOTU48268 | reverse complement strand
GTACAGGTCTCCGAAGCCTGTGGCGTGGGTTCGAGTCCCGCCGAGCGCACCATTTTTTTGATTTTATCCTTAATCTAAAACATTAATTTTATTGATGAAATCAGTATCATCTGCCTTTAGTTTACCTGATTGTAATCACCTATTTTATCGTTTATTTGAAGGTAGGTGCTGGTAGAGACTACGTCATTATCGGTCTAATATTAAGCAACCATTAGATTTAATGATAAAACGGTTTATCCCCATTGATAGTCGCACGGTGCATGATACGATGTACGGTATCGCCATAATCATGGGTCGCATAGTGCTGAGTAGCTCGATTATCCCAAAACGCAATGTCATCATTTTGCCAATGCCATCTTACCGTAAACTCAGGTTTGCTAATATGTTGGAATAAAAAGTTGAGTACCGCTTTACTTTCTGAGTCGGATAATTCATTTATCTTTGTGGTAAAGCCTTCATTGACAAAAATTAATTTTTTACCGGTGACAGGGTGGGTGCGAATGACGGGATGCACCACAGGCGGATTGTCAATTTGCGCTTGTTGCCACTGGGCAAATCCCTCGGGGGTATTGCCAAATCGCTCTTGCGGGAAGGATTGAATAATATTGTGCGTTGCCGTCAACCCTCCCAAAAAAGCGCGAAACTCAGGCGATAAATTATCATACGCCGCATAGCTGCTTGACCACAGCGTATCACCGCCAAAGCTTGGGACTTGTTTGGCTGCCAAAATACTGCCAAGCGGTGGCGTTTCGCTAAAAGTCACATCGGTATGCCAAATGGCATTGTCTCGCAAATCGGTTTTATGGTTATCAAGCAGTACAATCTCTGGCTGATTATCGGCTTGAGGAAAAATCGGGTGAATATGCAGTGAGCCAAATTGACGCGCAAAATCCGCTTGTTGTTTTGGGGTAATTGCCTGTTTACGAAAGAATAAGACTTGATGCGTCAATAATGCTTGCTCAATTTCGTGTTGTTGAGCGTCTACCAAAGGTTGGCTAAAGTCGACACCTGTCACCACCGCGCCAATATTTGGGGTGATTTTTTCGATTGTTAACGTGGTCATGATGATCTCCAAATTGTTCAGTTATCAGTTGTTACAGCTGTTTTAATATTTGCCGTACCAAGGGGCAAGGTTGGCTTGTAATTTTCTTAATAAAATTTCTAAAATAAACGCAATCACCGCAATAATTATAATCCCTAGAATGACAATATCCGTCGATAGAAACTGCGCGGCTGACTGAATCATAAAGCCCAACCCTTTAGTTGCGGCTACCAATTCAGCTGCCACCAAAGTGGACCAACCCACACCCAGCCCAATACGAATCCCTGTTAGGGTATGCGGTAAAGCCGATGGTAATGTCACATGCCAAAGTAATTGCGATGGGGTCGCACCGAGCGATAGCGCGGCAAATTGGCGGCTTTTATTAACCGTTAAAATACCCTGCAATGTTGAGATAATAATCGGCGCTAAAATCGATAAAAAGATAAGCGTGATTTTGGTCAGCTCACCAATCCCTAACCAAATCACCAATAATGGCAAATAGGCGAGCGGGGGAATCGGGCGATAAAACTCGAGTAACGGGTCAAAAATAGCCTGAACTGTGCGATTGGTTCCCATCCAAATTGCTATAGGCACACCCACAACCACTGCCAAAACCAAGGCAATAAATACCCGTCCTAGGCTAGCAAATGTATGCTGTATCAAGGTTGCCGACATATAGCCTTCCGTGGAGATTTTGACAAACTGTTGCCACACACTGGTAGGTTTTGGCAAAAATAAACTTGGCACCAGCCCTGTCGCAGTCACCGCCCACCAAATTGCTAACGCAGTAACCACACTGATAAAACCCCATACCACCCCATGATGTTGGGACACAAAAGATGAGGCAGGGGTAGGGGGTGTTGTCACGGTAGTCTCAATAACGGCTGCAGTTGGTGCTGACTGATGGTCGATTGGTTCATCAGCGGGGTGAGTTGTGGTATTAATCTTAGAAATTGTTTGGCTCGTCATGGCATAATCCCTGTTAAATTATTATGATGAATTGGCGCAGTTTTAGCTAGCTGTCAAATACGACCTGCCACAATTTGCTGAAATAACTGTTCTCGCCATTCAATAAACTCACGGTCTGATTTTATGGCTCGGGTGCTTTGTCCTTGGGCAAAGCGTTGGCTAAAAGTCGGCTGGTAATGGTGCAGAATTTTTCCTTGACCCATCACCACCAAGTCGGTTGCCAAAAATAACGCTTCTTCAATATCATGCGAAATCAACAATATTTGTCGTTGGCTTTGTTGCCAAATATTGAGTAGTAGTTCTTGCATGGATTCGCGCATAAAAGCATCGAGGGCAGCAAACGGCTCATCTAGTAACAACATTTTGGCTTTTGATGCTAGTACGCGGGCGATGCCCACACGTTGTTGCATCCCGCCTGATAATTCCCAAATCGATTTTTCCGCAGCATGTTCTAGTCCTACCCACTGCAAAATTTGCTCTGTTTGTTTGGCTTGCGTTTTGGCATCGACCCCTGCTAATTTGCCGGCAAAACTGACGTTGTCAGCGACATTGAGCCAAGGGAATAACGCATGGTTTTGAAATACCACCGCTCTATCTACACTGGGCTTGGTAATGGCTTGACCGTCTAGGCTTAACGCGCCTTGGGTCACAGGAATAAAGCCTGCAATGGTGTTGAGCAAAGTGCTTTTACCGCAGCCTGATGCCCCAAGCACCACACAAAAACTTTGCGCTGCCAATGATAAATTCACCTTATCAAGTGCCAACGTGGGGTGGCTATTGGACTGGGTAGTTGGATACTGTACGCTTAAATTTTCAATCACTAATCCGCTCATGCTATCTCATTCCTTGTTAAGCCTTGCTACTACTTGCTATCCAAATATTGATTGGTGACAAAATCTGAATAATCGGCTAATACAGTATCTACCTTGCCTTGTGATTTAAGAAATTCAGCCGTTTTGCGGATGTTGTCGGCAAATGGTTTTTGTAGCAAAGTCTGCTGTTCACTGACGGGTAGATAACGATTACCTGCCAGGAGGGTGCTGATATCGCTCGGTGTTGAACCGGTAATTTGCGCAATTTTTTGCACGTTACTAGCATTACCAATAAAGGCTTTAGGGTCTTGGCTATATTTACCGGTGGCATCGGTGCTGATTTTGACGAACTGTTTTAAGAAGTCAGGATTTTTTTGGGCAAAATCTTTACGCGCCACCCATAAGTCATAGGTTGGACTACCCCAGCTAGCCACTTCTTTTGAAGTCGTCAATACATGCCCAGTCGCTTTGACTTTACTTAAAACAGGCTCCCAAACATACGTGGCATCAATATCTCCTCGCTCCCAAGCCGCATTGATTTCGGGTGGACGAAGGTTAATAATGGTGACTTTGTTTGGGTCAATGTTCCAATGCTTTAGCGCGGCAAGTAAGCTGTAATGGGTGGTAGAAACATAGGGCACGGCAATTTTTTTACCGATTAAATCTTGCGGTGTTTTGATATTACTAGCATTTCTGACGACCAAGCTTTCCGCTTCACCGATTTCACTGGTCACCAAAAAAACTTGAAGCGGTACGCCTTTGGTGGCAGCGGCTGCCAATGGACTTGAGCCGATATTGCCAATATCAATGCTGCCGGCACTAATGGCAGCAACGACGTCTGCACCTGTATCAAACTTTCGCCAATTGATATCACGCTGCGTGGTTAGTTCATAGGTTTTGTCGGCTTGAGCAAGTTTGGCTGGGTCAACCCCGGTTTGATAAGCAATGGTAACGGCTTGCTTGCTATCCGCGGTCGAGGTATTGCCCGTTGCAGACGCGCTGTTGGGCGTTGCTTGATTTTGCGACTGTGTTGGTGACTGCGAATTTGATTGGGAATAAACATAGCCCGCGCCAATCGCCACAATTCCTGCGGTCAACCCTGCCGCGAATAATTTATTTTGCTTAGTCATTTTTACCCCTTAATTCATCATAGATATTCTGTATGTGAATTATTATGTAAAAACCTGTATATTCTGTAAAATAATATTAATAATATTATATTTTCTAAAATGGAATAATACTGTGCGTTTGCCAATGGCCCTATAACTAAGCTAACCAGAAATAAGCTGACCATTCTTATGTAAAATTCGCTACAATATTGCCTTTGATAGTTAATACACTAAAAATTGGGCAATACCATGACAACCAATCTCTCTCAACTGTCACCCACTGCTGTTTGGCAATGGTTTGATCAAATTTGTGCTATTCCACATCCTACTTTTCATGAACACGCATTGGGTGACTTTATTGTTCAAGCAGTCCAAACCCGCGGACAGCAATACGGGTTAACGGTCAAAAAAGATGAAAAAGGCAATATTTTTATCTATAAGCCAGCAAGCGTACAGCTTGATAGCAATATGGCAAACCATCCTGCGGTGGCTATCCAAGCGCATTTTGACATGGTGGCACAAAAAGGGGAAACCACCAACCATGATTTCATCACTGACCCTATCAAACCTGTCATTAAAGACGATTGGGTTTGGGCAAGCGATACGACGCTTGGGGCAGATAATGGTATTGGGCTTGCTATGGCATTGGCGGTGGCGTTTAGTGATGATATTGTCCATCCACCGCTTGAGTTGATTTTGACTTGTGAAGAAGAAATCGGCATGGGCGGCGTCCAAGCCATTCACCCAGAGTGGCTGACCGCACCTGCGATGATTAACCTTGACTCGGAAGATGAAGGTGAACTGTTTATCGGCTGTGCTGGCGGGCGTGATGCCACATTTCAGTTAACTTGTCCGCTTATTACCGTAACCGAGGATGTCACGCCGATGGTGATTAAGGTGAGCGGTTTACAAGGTGGGCACTCTGGTATTGATATTCATAAGGGCTTAGCCAATGCTAACTTATTACTGGCGCGCGTGCTGGCAAGCCTGTTTGGCTCATCGCCTTTTTATCTACAACACTGGACAGGTGGGGTACTGCGAAATGTGATTACGCGTGAAGCCTCTGCGGCGGTGTTGGGTGATTTTGAGCGTATCAGCCAGTTGCTTCCTACTATCTTGCAAACGCTACAAGCTGAATATAAAATCACGGAACCCAACCTGACCGTCACTGTTGAAAAACTAGTAGACACCGACGCGCCGTCACCGGCATCTACCAACCTGTCCGCCCTTAGTATAGCCGACAGTCAGCGTATGCTTAACTTGCTGCGTAGCCTACCCAATGGCGTGATACGCATGAGCGATAGTTTTGCCGGCGTGGTAGATACATCAATTAGCACGGGTGTGGTTAAGCTTGGCCAAACTCACGACAATAATCAAATCGCCACCCTTGAGATATGTTGTCTGATGCGATCTTTGGGTGAAACCCCAAAAGATGACATCGCCCAGCGGCTACAAGCTTTAGCAGATTTGGCAGGGGCAGCGCTAGAGTTAAGCGATGATTATCCAGGCTGGCAACCTGACCCAGATTCTAAGCTATTGGCAGTGGCAAAATCTGTGATGGCGAGTCATTTTGCAGGCGAGCCAAAGCTGCAGGTGATTCATGCCGGTCTTGAATGCGGCATATTTAAAGGTAAATCGCCAAACATGGACATGATTTCTTTTGGTCCAAATATCCGTGCGGCACACTCACCCAAAGAGCGCGTAGAAATCGCCAGCGTGGCAAAAACTTGGCAGGTGTTATTAGACTTATTAAAAGTTTTATAATTGCTAAAATAATCTCTATAAGCGACCCCTTAGCTTGACGGCAAGATTAGGCGCTGATTGTTTCATCGCCTTGTCGTTGTGGCTTAGGACTACTCATGCTGCTATCGCAGTTGTGAAAAAATGTCGTGGCTAAGGTTTTGAATTTAAGGTTTTAAACCTATGGTGTTGAGCCTATTTTCTTACACCGCGATACATAAAAAACCCTTGAAAACACTGATTTTCAAGGGTTTACTGATTTTCAAGGATGTGTAGAGATATTAGATTTTAATGCTTGTTATGCCGATGTTTTGGCACTGCTCAACACGCGTCTTGCTAGTATCACGATAGCCAATACAAATGCCAATAACCCTAGCCATTGGGCAATATTGTCCCAATTAGCAAGTTTAAGCGCCAGCGGTGCATCTGAGCCGCCTGTCGTGACTGATGCGGCAATAATAAACGCCATAATAACACCAATCAAGCTTTCGCCCACAATTAACCCTGCAGCAAATAACGTGCCTTTGCGCTCTGCAAGCTTTAAGTTGCGCTCAAGTTGCGCCGCCGCACTGTTTTTAGTGATACGGTTTTTAATCCACCATGCCAACACCGAGCCTATAAAAATCGGCATATTAATGGTAGGTGGCAAATAAATGCCCATACCCACTGCCAAAACTGGCAAGCTGTATTTACCCGCTGAAGTTTTGCGTAATAAGGTATCAGCGACAATCAGTACCGCACCAATCAGCACACCGATAAGGATAAAGTCCCAGTTCAAATTATGCGCAAAAATCCCCTTGGCAATTGTGGTCATCAAGGTTGCTTGCGGTGCGCCTAAGGCTTGCGAGGCATCCATATCAGGGCGAGGTAATGCCCCAGTAAAGCCATAAGCTTTGTACAGTAGTTCTAAGATAGGGGAGATTACCAATGCACCTACCACGACACCAATCATTAACGCAATTTGCTGACGCCAAGGTGTGGCTTTTACCAAGTAACCCGTTTTTAAGTCTTGCAAATTGTCATTTGAAATCGTCGCCACACATAATACCGCCGAACCACAGAATAGCGCCAACGCGGTGACAAATTTGCCATCGCCCGTGGTTAACAATTGCGGATAGGCATTGCCAACGAGCAATAAAATGAGCGAAATCACCACAATCGAGATAATACCAATACCTGAAATTGGGCTAGACGACGATCCAACCAAGCCCGCCATATATCCACACGCTGCCGCTACCAAGAAACCAATGATAAAGGTGACTGCGGTACAAACCAATACTAGCAACCATGCCAAACCCGCTGGCAAGCTTGCATCCGCCACAAACTGATAGAAACTAACCGCCAATAACAACGTCATTACCACCGTCCAACCGATCATGACTTTGGGCGATAAATCCTGCTCCATACGACTGAGGTTTGATGAATTGCCACCTTTGAGCGCCTGCATGGAAATTTTTAATCCCTCAATCATTGGCTTCATAAGCGTGAGTAGCGTCCAAATCGCGGCAACACCAATGGTACCTGCACCGATAAAACGGACATTTTCCTTCCAGATTTTCATGGCAAATGCCGACATTTCCATGTCACTGGGCTGAGGCGTCATGCTCGTCAATATCGGCACCGCTGCACCCCAAGCAATAAAGATACCCAGCAAAATAGCAATACCGCCCGCTACGCCAACTAGGTAACCTGCGCCAAGTAGCGCCAAGGAAAACCCCATGGGTAATTGGGTAATCGCCGACCCTGCTTTAAACCAGTAGCCTGCCGAATCTGCCAACACCCTAAGTCCACCCGTCAAAAACGCTACAATGCCTGATAACGCGCCACCAATCACAATATCCTTGGCACCTGTTGAGGCACTTGTTGAGGCATCTGACTGAGCGGGGGTATCATCTGCGGTGTCCTGTTCGCCTGCCCGCAAAATTTCAGCAGCGGCAACGCCTTCAGGGTAGGGCAAATCACTGTTTACCACCATCGCATAGCGAAGCGGAATAGTAAAAATCACCCCCAAGATACCGCCAGCGATACATAAAATAGTGGTTTGCCAAAATGGAAACCCTGTCCAGTAACCGAGCATTAATAACGCTGGCAACACAAAGATAATGGACGATAAAGTACCTGCCGCAGAAGCTTGGGTTTGTACAATATTATTTTCAAGAATATTGCTATCTTTGGCAAATTTTAAAACTGCCATTGATATCACCGCCGCTGGAATGGACGAGGCAAACGTTAAACCGACCTTAAGTCCAAGATATACATTGGACGCGGTAAAGATGACAGTGATTAATGCCCCAAGAATAATGCCCCTTAGCGTCAATTCTTTGTGATTGGCATACATATCACCGATAGGCTGAACTTGCATGGGCAAATCTCCATGTAAAAGCAAAAGTTGATGGTGAGTAAAAAAAAGCTTATGGATTATACTGCGTTTTATGGCTAAAACAATAACTTTTATCTAGAACACTTACC
The DNA here is from genome assembly GCF_032069585.1 of Moraxella sp. CTOTU48268. Lineage (NCBI taxonomy): Bacteria > Pseudomonadati > Pseudomonadota > Gammaproteobacteria > Moraxellales > Moraxellaceae > Moraxella > Moraxella sp. CTOTU48268. Next base: position 19,492 of record NZ_DAMALV010000031.1, on the reverse strand, counting down.
CTTGAAACACTACGGGTCTGAATATGGCTATCATTGTGTAGCAAACGTTGTTTGGCAAAGCACGCCAATAATAGTTGCGCTGCATGCATATAGATATAAGATACTTATGTGATTAGTAAAATAATAAGTCTTACCTACTAAGCAAAGAAAAGTTAAGCAAAGACAAGTAGTCAAGTATATCCTGCAGTGGCAGCCACGATTTATTTAGCAAGATAGATTAAAATTTTGCACCACCTGCTATATAATTCTTGATACACACTCAGCATGTTATATCTCAATGACAATCGATTACAGTTGTATGAAGATTTGCTAATGGAAGTTGAATGATTTTAAACCCCAGTAATACCCCATTTTCAATTTGGTTGGCAGAAGGGCAGTCAAGCCAGCGTGAGATGCTACTTGCCATGCAAGCCATGAAATGCCAATATAACTTACCCATGACCATCGTGGCATCCCATCGACAACCACGACCAGAAATCTTAAACTGTGCCGATATAGCGTACCCAGAGCCATCCGAGCCAAGTGAGCGGGTTGAGTTTGTACTTGCACAGGCCAAAAAACACAATAGCAAAGTGATATTGACAGGGCGCAATAGCCAAGATTACGAAGCCAGACGTCAAGACTTCAAAGCAGCCGGTATTCGGTTGTTGACAGGCGCAACTGACACAGCCACGCTTGAATTAATGGATGATAAAGCCGCTTTTACAGCTTTTTGCCAGCAACATGACATCCCTGTGGCAAGTGGCTGGCAGTTTGCTAATACAGATGAGTTAATGGCACTACTAGCGTTGCATGGTGGGCAGCCGTTATGTGTAAAACCCGTTAAAGGCATATTTGCGCAAGGATTTTGGCGACTCGATACGGGAGCGGTCGATGCGTGGGATAGTTTTGAGCATTTATACTTCACCGATGCTAAAAAAATTCATCTTGCACAATTTTTACACGCCTATAATAATAGCCAAATGGTAACTGACAAACCCATTGCCATGCTGCTGATGCCATATTTAGCAGGCAAAGAATATTCGATTGATGTGGTATGTGAGACGGGGGAAGTGTTAGCCGCAGTGACGCGCTATAAAGAAGGCAGTGAGCAGCATGTGGGCTATGACGAGGCAGTGATGGAACTTGTCAAGCGTCTGGTGGCAGCCCTAAAAGCCGATGGTATTGTGAGCATCCAAACCAAGGCTGATGAAAATGGGACGCACAAGGTACTGGAAATCAATAGCCGCGCATCAGGTGGGATTGGTTACACCGATCACGCCTTTGACAACGGCACGCTGAATTTAACCCAATTAGCTTTTGCCTATTGGTCAGGCTGTATTGCCAAACCGCAGTTGGCAGCGGTACATGATACCATCACCCCATGCATCGTGCGTCCGCTCATGACCAGTGTCAAAATCGGCTAACGGATAAAAATAACAGGATAATAGACGCCATGACCGAGCAAAAAACCATTTCGCTATCGCGTGGCGAGCTTACTTTACGTTATCAAACCACTGCTGATTATCAGCTTGATGATTTGTTGGGGTTTGCTGAGCGTATCAATCCCAAGCGCGCGTTTTTGTTTGTATCCAAAGTATTGGGGCGACATATTCCGGTATCCCCCGATAAGATGCGACAAGCCTTCACCCAGTTGGCGACTCTCATACCCGATGATTTGCCCGAGCCGATTGTGGTAATTGGTATGGCGGAGACCGCAGTCGGACTGTCGGCAGGGGTGCATCAAGTGCTGCAGGCACGTTATCCGCAAGCTATTTTGCTCAACTCGACGCGGCATGCACAGGCAGCAGAGCTTTTCACCACGTTTAGCGAAGATCATAGTCATGCCAGCGTGCATTTGATTTACCAAAGTGATGACAGCGCGCTACAAGCGAACGTTGAAAACGCCAAAACCTTGATTATGGTCGATGACGAAGCCTCCACAGGTAATACCTGCCAAAATGTGGTCAACGCCCTGCGTCAAGCAGGAATGAGTAAGCTTGAGCAAGTGCATTTGGCGACGCTAGTTGATTGGTCACTGGGCAAAAAACTTAGTAAGAAACTGGGCAAAACGGATAATAATATTTTTAATGACATTGCCTTTTTTCGCCATCATTTGCTCGCAGGAGATTGGACGTGGACAGATAGGGTGAATGCGCCCGCGGTTACCATGCCAAATGTGTCAACCACAGAGGCAGGCAGTCAGCCACTGCTGCCTACCGGCAATTGGGGTAGACAACCGACACGCGATAGTACATCGGGATTGGATTTTTTGCTGCAAGGTTTGCATCATACGCTTCGCCAAAGACAATTAACCCTAGCGTCATTCGCCCATCAAAAAATATTGGTACTGGGCAGTAATGAGTTTGTTTGGTTGCCGTTGTTGCTTGCCGAACGCTTGGCGCAATATCAAGCGGATGTCAAATTTTCTGCCTTGACGCGGTCACCTATCGCCATCCATGCTGATAGTGCCGTGACTAGCGTCATCAAGTTCTTTGATCATTATGGCTTGGGCATGACCAATTTTGTTTACAACGTGACGCCTGAAGCGTGGGATTGGGTGCTGTTGTGCGTGGAAACCCCCCAAGATAGCGTGGATGAGATTTGGCAGCGCTTTGATAATGTCATGGTAATTTCACCTAGCTCCGAAATCTGATGCCCAAAATCTGATACCTGAAGTCCGACAACCAAAACCCAATCAGCCGCCAAATCGATAAAAGTTAAGTTTGATAAAAGTGAGTGTGAATGACCGATTTTTTTAAACCCGAAGCCCGTTTTTTTGAATCAAAAGTCGCGCTAGTCAAGCCTTATGCGTTGATGGATTTGGATGATACTTTGTTTCAAACCCAGCGAAAAATTGCAGCTTGGCAATTGCCAATGGATGGGTTGGTGGCGGCGACCGTCGATAAGCAGAATGCGCCATTGAGCTTTTTGACCCCAAAGCAGCGCCATTTTTTTAATTGGTTATCCCAATCAACGGAGCTCATCCCCGTCACCGCAAGAGATACCACCGAGATTATGCGCGTCAAACTGCCGTTTGATAGTTGGCAAGTTTTGACCCATGGTGCAGTGATTGTAGCGCCATCGGGGCAGCTTTGTGCGCGTTGGCAGCGGCTAATGGCAGGGCAATTGGTAGCGCTACAACCTAAACTGACCCAGCTTATGGCGCGATTGGCAGGGTTTGAAGCGCTGCGCATAACCCCACATTATGAACACTTTATAGTAGACAATAACGCGACGGATTTGATGGTATATGTCGCCATCAAACATCGGCATAAAGACCACGATGCTTTGCTGCAGTTTGCGGCACAGCTGCCGAGCCTGCTAAATGAGGCGGCTGATTTGGGCGATGAGTTTTATATCCATGTCAATGCCAATAACTTGGCACTACTGCCGCACGTCGTCAACAAGCATCACGCGATGCGTTTTTTGCTCGATTATCATTTGGATAAAAGCCGTCCTTGTTTTGGTTTTGGTGATAGCTTGGCGGATTTGCCGTTTTTACAACTATTGGACTGGTATGGCACGCCCAATCGAGGGCAACTGCATGATGCTATCAGTCAAGGGTGTTTATAATCATGACAATTCAGGCTAATTTTTCGGGTAGTTATTTACCTTCTGAGGTTACCTTGCTGCTCGATATCGTCAGTGCTGATAGCGTCAATGATATCAGCCCAACGCAAAAAGAAGCGTTAATCCAATCAGGTCGGCGCCATTATTCAGATATGCTGACGCTCGAAAAACCGCCCAGCGCCACACATGAAGCCCTGTACAATCAAGCATTGGCGGCAGGCAAACAGCGCATGGCAAATGATGTCACAAGCCTTGCCTTTAGCTTATATCAGCTATTTCATGCTTTTGTGAGTGCTTCGCAGCCGCTGATATTGGTCAGTCTCGTGCGGGCAGGATTGCCGATTGGGGTCTTGCTACAAAAAGCGCTTAGTGATGCGTCTGCCAGCTATGCGTTAGCCAGTCAGCATTACGGGGTGAGTATCATCCGTGACCGCGGGCTTGACCCTGTTGCCTTGCAATATATTTTGCAGCAGCATCCCAATAGCCCGATTGTGTTTGTTGATGGTTGGACGGGTAAAGGGGCTATCTATGGTGAACTGCAACGAAGTTTAGCCCAAATCACTGATAAGCGGCAACAAGCGCAACTGTTTCACCAAGGTGAGGGGGTAATTCCACTGGTGACGTTGGCAGATCCTGCCGGGGTGGCTTGGCTATCGGCAAGTGAGGATGATTGGCTGATGCCCGCAAGTTTGCTCAATAGCACTGTCTCTGGGCTGATATCGCGTACCCTGTATCGTGAGCCCAGTGATGGACTGCACCAAGCAGTGTATTATGACCAATTACAGCCCTGGAATCGCAGTGGCGAGTTTATCCAAACCATTGATGCGCTGCGTCAGCAAACGCCCTTACCAACGCCGCTAACGGGCAGGTTATTGCCGACTTTTACCACCCAGTCTGTGATAGATGATTTAGCCGCGCGCTTTGCCATCAGCAATCGCAACCGTATCAAACCCACCATTGCCGAGGCGACCCGCGCGATATTACGGCGCGACCCTGAGTGTGTATTGGTCAATGAGATGGCAGACGGACAAGAGACGGCATTACTGCGTCATCTTTGTGAGGAAAAAAATATTCAAGTAATTGAAGATGCCAGTATTGCACCTTACCAAGCTGTCACCATTATTAAGAACAGAAGCCAAAATTAAGGACAGAAGCCAATGATAACCGCTTCTTTGCGCTCATCGACCTTGTTAACCGCCCATTTATCCTAACCGCTCTTTTACGCACATTGTACTTTTTATGACACTATTACACCCTGTAAATCATTTTTTGGCTGAACCCGTTCCCCCAACTATCAATCCCTACCAGTTGGGCGCAACCTTATATATGCCAGCCACGCGCCAAGATATTTGGCAAATTATTAGCCAGCAAAAATTGGCTGAAATTGACAGTATCGTGATTTGTTTGGAAGATGCGGTAAGTGAAAGTGAAATTCCTGCCGCGCTCGCAAACTTAAAGCAGCTGCTTGCAACATGGGCTCAGCACGCCCAGAGGCATGGTTTTGGTGATGAATCGCGCCCAATTTCACCGCGAGCCTCACGCCCGATGGTGTTTATCCGACCGCGCAACGCCTTGATGCTCAGCGAGCTTGCCAGTTGGCAGACGATTGCCTTAGTGGATGGCTTTGTGTTACCAAAAATCGATATGCAAAGCCTTGCCGATTGGCGATTGGCTTGTCAGGCATTGCCATCGACACAGTTATTGATGCCGACCCTTGAGACTCGGCTTATCTTTAACCCGATACACAACCAAGAACTGGCGCTAGCGTTTAGTGAAGGGTTTAGCCAGTCGATTTTGGCACTGCGTATTGGCGGCAATGATTTATTTGCCTCGCTGCGCTTGCGTCGGCCGTCCGATGTGACGATCTATCAAACCCCAGTCGGCATACTTATCTATCAGTTAATTGCGTGTTTCGTGCCGCAGGGTTTTTATTTGACTGCGCCCGTGTTTGAGTATTTGGATAAACCTGCCTTGTTTGCTGAAGAATTGCGGCAAGATGTCGCATTAGGACTGGTGGGAAAAACCATCATTCACCCTGAGCAAATTGCCGCAGTCAAACATGCTTTTTATGTCAATGACATAGAGCGCAGTCAAGCCACCGCGATTCTTGCCGCCGATGCCAAGGCGGTGTTCAAGCAAGACAACAGTATGCTTGAGCCAGCCACGCATCGCGCGTGGGCGACCAGTGTGATGCTGCGTGCCAATGTCTAAAAGCTAAGGTTTAACAGCCAAGGTCTAAAAGCCACTGTCTAACAGTTTGTTATATCAAAGTCAGATAACAAATCACTGACCGATAATTGAACAAAATTGCGGTATGATGACGGGTTAGCAGATAACAATAATTTATGATAACAATTTAATTGATAACCAGCATCATGGAAACCTATGCAAGCAAATACTCTCCCCAGTCAGTCAGTGACGGTTATTTTTCAAGGTGGTATCAACGTTCACCAGCTAGGGCAGGGCGGTGATGACGGCAGTGATTTTATGGCTAACGTCGCCAAAACCCGAGCAGCATTGCCCCATGCGACCATTGTATTATCGACTTGGGATACGCTTGCGTTGCCCACCGAGTTTGATAGCGCCGACAAATTGGGTATCGATCAGCTGATTTTAAACCCAGATCCTGGTGGTCTGCCCAATATCAAATTTGGCTACGACGCCCCTAACAACGTCAATCGACAAATCATCTCAACGCAAGCGGGTCTAAGCCAAGTCAGCACCGAATATGCGCTCAAACTACGCACCGATAGCTACTTGCTTAATGACAATCTACTACAATTTTATCGCTATTATACCCAGCAAGTAACGTTACATTCCCAGAGCCATTTATCCTCAAAAAGTAAAGGAACCGACTACTCGCCGATTGTAGTGCCGTCATTTTTTACCATCGACCCCAGCATGTTTGAGCATATGGCGTTTCATATCAGCGATTGGGCGCAGTTTGGCAAGACCGAGCGACTGCAGGCGTTTTGGTCCGCACCCTTGATGAGTAGAGACAATGCCACTTATTTTGAGTCGCATGCACAAGATATCGATGCCAAATTTGCGGACAATACCTTTCGCACGCGGTTGGCTGTCGAGCAGCATATTGCCAGTCATTATGCCAATCAAATCGGGTACGCTGCCACACCAAGCTACTACAATGAACTCAACGAGCAGATTTTAGATGCGCACAAGGCATTTTTGGCGAGTGAAGTAATTGTGCTTGATATGACAGACTACGGACTACGGTTACCCAAATACGAATGGACATTGACCGATGCTTTTATGGCGATGAACTGCATCAGCCATGATGACTGGTATCAGCTGTTTTATCAATATTGGTACCCCAACCAAGTTGACGAAACCCGCTTGGCGCATGCGGATGAACGAGCGGTGATGAAAAGTATTGCCGCGGCAGAGTTTTATCAAACTAGCCCAGTCGATCAACAGCAGATTTTCTCCCGTCTTTATCCCTAAATCATTCCTAAATCCGCTAAATAAAAAAGCTTACCCAACAGATGGTAAGCTTTTTTTTCAACAGTTAGACAATTAAACGCCAATTTTTAAACATCAACCTTTAAACATCAATCTTTAAACCGTGGGCTTTAAGCGCTTGGTATTCATCCGGCGTACCGCAAAAATCAATGTCATCCTCCGTGATTTTGACATAGCCAACCCTGCCGCCTTGTGCGATTAATAAATTATACATGGGGGCGATATAATATTCATTGTTAACCGTCAACTGTTGAGCAACCGCTTGTTGAAACAACGATAGATACTGCTGCTTGGATTTAAAATAATACAAGCCATCACTGCAAAGATTGGAGATACGCTGTTTTTCGGTGGTTTTAATCACCTTATCATCGTCATCGACGGCGATAAATGACCAATGGTCGCCTTCGCCTTCAAATACTTCTAAATAGCCATCAACAGACTCTACCCAGTCAGGTTTTTCAAACCCATAGCGAAAGGTATCGATGTTAAAAATATAAATCGGCTCATCGTCATCAATGCTAGTATCACCGAGTCCTAGCGCTACTGTTTCAGCTTGTCCTGCTGTCTCGTCATCAAGGGTATGAATCATAAAATTACGCACACCCAAACGCGTTAATCGCTCAGCAACAAATCGCGGGGTATCATATACATCGCGCACGATAAGCAAAAATAAATCGGTGCTAAAATAGCGCTCAAACGACTTGATTGCCAAATCAAACACAATGGTATCGGCAATCGACAATTGGTATTTTGGCACCTCAAAGCCTGCCTTAAAAAAACGACTGCTTAACCCTGCCATTGGAATTACGAACATGTCACGGCCTCCATCACATACATTTTGTATAAACGATACGCATTGAGCAGCATGGCGCGCTGGCGATCGGGTCTATCTGCGTGCAAGGGTAGCATGGATAAAAACAATAACACCACCGCTGGCATGATAGATTCTGTGGTCATGCCATTGACCCAGGTGCCGGCAAAAAATTCTTGCTGGATTTGCTCCAAACGCTTATCAATATCAAACCGTATATCGCTGCCGCTAGGGCTATCGATAATTTCATAACGCCCTGCGATGATAAAATCATACATACCAATCACAGAATGGGTGAGCTTTGCTAAATCGTAGCTTGCGTTGCCAAAAATACTAAAATTGCCGTTAGAATCCGTACCGCGTGGGTCAAAAACTTTTACCCGGCGACCGCGCATGTCATACATGATGTTGCTAAAACATAAATCGCCATGCATCACACTCACGGTGTTTGGCAGTGCCAAGGCTTTGTCGATACAGTCCTGCGCAATCTCTAGCGTACTGCCAAGCATCGTTTCATCATATATTACAGGTTTGTTCAAATCGACATCGGCGTCATCGGCATACGCATACAGCCGCTTTAAGGTTTTTTTATGGTACAAATCTTCGGCATACGATTTGGCAAACCCGGTTTCGATATGCCGATGCACGTCGGACTGATTGGCCATACTAAAAAATTCTTTTAATAACTGAAAAATATGTTGCCAAAATTCAGTAGTATTTAAGCCATGCACATACAACTCATTGAGCGGTAATAATGGCAAGAACTCTAAGCTATAACTAAACTGTCCGTCCACTTGCTGATAATCAATCAACTGCGGGGTAAAACGTCTGAGTGGCGCAGGAATATGGGTGTACCAATAAATTTCCGCTTCAATTTTGTTGTTGTCATCACTGCTTTTGGTGACAGTGCCTTCACGAATCTGCAGTGAATTAAAGGCTCGTTCGGTGGTCATATTGGCGCGGGCATGAATATAATGGACAAAATTACTGCAATCATAATACGGCTCAATTTTTACCGATTTCATTGCGATAGCTTGTTGATACAAATAAATCGCCCGTACAAAATTTTTCTTACTAATCGCTAAGGCTTTAATCAACTCCAATCGTGAGGAAAAGGCAAAATAGCCAATCCAATCGGTGGGACTTTCCTTCACTTTTTTGGTTTGCTGCCAGTCGTATTGGCGCGTTTTATCCGACACGCCAATACAATCTGAGCAATCAACTAACTGGGGTAAAAATACATCCCCTTGGATGATACGAATATGTTGGTAAGATTTATCAATGGCTAGATTAAGCACATATAAAATGGTCTCAGCCAATGCCAAATTTTCAGCGATTGTCACCACTTCAATGGGTAAAGACTCAATCACCGCTTTTTCATTGATGGTCAAAGTATAAGCTTCAGGTAGTGACAATAGAATTTTTTCATGGGGGAATTGTTGGCGTACCACATCGACTTGCAGCTGTAATAGTTTTTTATTACCGATGGGTAGCATGCAAGGCGGAATACGCCCAATTTCTGCTTCAAATTCAGCATTGACATAGGAAGAGGCATTAATGAGTATCATGGCGTTAAATTACCTTAAATGTCGTTATTGTTGTTTTTATTTTTTATTAAGGTGTTAAATCAAGCAGCTGGCAAATCTCTGCATAGCTTAACTTGACCAATTCGTCGGGTCGAATAGCTTTGTCATCCACATAAAATCCTTCAAAGCCGCACCAAGGTTTACCTACATATAATTCATCATATGGGATATCATGTCGTCCTAGCCAATCGATGATAATTGGCAACGTGTTTTTATTAATAGCGCCAATATTGCCTTGATAGGTGCGCATATTGCGACTGGTATTGATGATAATTGTAAACCCTTGTCGATGGTATTCTCTAAGTTTTTCGACAACTTCGGTGATAGGTTGGGCATTGGCATAGTCGCCGTTTTGGGTGGTGCATAGGGTGTCATCTAGGTCAAAGATTAGCCGCTTCATTGTTGTTATGTTCCTAATATGGCAGTGATAGACTTAAACTAAAAATTTTTGTATTTTTAATAAAATCAAGTATTTGATTGTTATTTTAACTTCAATACCTTAAAACGAATCCCTACCAAATGATATTACTTATTCATTACTTATTGTAATTTTAGGTAAGAATGCGAGAAAAAAATCGATTATAGTGCTTAATCACAATGCTTAACATTGGCTGGAACGCTTTTAACCAATCGATCAATCGATGTTGACAATTTTTGAGAATACGCCATAGCACGAAAAATGTAGTAAAAAGCGGGTGAGGGCCTGACGAATCTAAATAATATAGGCTGTGATTTAATGAAAGATTGGCTTTTATTAACGATGAGCTAACAGGCTAAAAGATTAAAAGGCGAAACAACAGTAAGCAAAAACCAGTAGCAAAGATTCTAAAATTTATTTGATAGCGACGTAACTATGGACTTTGTACATACGACCCAGCGCGTTTTTCCAGCCACGGGCATAGGGCATAAAGGCTTGGCAATGATCTAAGTGATAGCCATAGCCTGCATTGCCATACGCCATCAAAAAACTGCCATCCAAAAAGCCTGATTGTCCTATGACAAAGCCATTACCTTGATTAAATCGCGCTTCAGCACCGTTACCGAGCAAGGTGGCATTGATTGCGGTATAGCCGTGGCCTTGATTGTGGTTGGCATTGGCGTGGGTGATATCGATACTGGCGTGATGACGCGCAAAATAGCCACCGACCACGTTTTCATTGCCAAGACTGCGATTGGCCAAAATACGCCCGCCATTGTCGGCAAAATAGCCATAGCCATAATTGCGAAAGGCATTGGTACGTCGGTTGATGCTATTGCAGCTTAGCATGCCATTGTGCAGCGCCAAAAAGCCATGTTTGTTTTCGCTGGCACTGGTATCATGGCACCACATAGAGCCATTGGTGAGCGCATAAAACCCTGCGATATGGTTGTGCGCAGACACACTGTTATCGGCATTGATAAAGCCGCTGGATTCCGCGCAAAATCCAAAACCCAACTCTTCATCCAAATGCGCACAGTGATACGCCTCGCATTGCTGGGCATCTATCGAGCCCCCATACGCGAAAAATCCGACATCCCCCGCAAACTGTACAATCACCCCAGGCTCACAGCGGATGCTTGAGCCAAAGCGGGCGGCAACCCCATAATAAAACTTATTGATACGGACCTTTGACCCCACGAGCACTTGGCTATTGTAATTGCACATGATACCGGCACCATAGCCTTCATCTTGCCACTGTCCATAGCCCAAAAACGCCTTAGTGCCATTGATAGTCATGCCATCGATTTTAAAAATACCATTGCCCCGCTGCATCAAAAAGCCACAGCGGTTATGGGCATCATCAAAATGTAATTGCACCTTATCAGGATTGTCCAAATTGCCAATAATCTCTACCCGATCACTAAAAAAATCAATTTCAACTTGGCTTAAATAATACTCGCCATCGGCAATTTTGATTTGGATAAAGCCTTTATCACCCAAGTTATTTAATTGGCTTTTACAATAAGCCAAAGCCGCATGAATAGTCGGGAATGTTTGCGGCACGTCAATACGTTGCCAGCGGTTGGATGCTTTTTTAATCATAATAACAACAAGGTAACAAGTGATATGGCACTCAAAATGAGTAGGTCGACCATACATCGCCAAAGAACCTAGCGATAGTCAAAGCCATTGCAGTTATTATCTAGGAAATAGCCGCTGTAATATGTTGGGTTTTCTTAGTGAATATGAAGTTTTTTATGACGTTTTAGGTTTTGCCAATTTTTCACTCAATGAATTCGCGACCCAGGCAGGACCAATCAACAAAAATTGTAAGTCTTCAAAAAATGACGGTTTTTTGCCTTCAATTTTGTGACCGACAAATTGCCCAATCCACGCTATCACAAATACGCCAAAATAAAACTTAAACCCAAATGGCAAGATAGCAATCGCTGCCAAGCAAAACAGCACAAACATGCCCATAGCAATAAATAATTGGGTAGACAGACGTAGATAAAACAGCATTACCAAAGCAATCAATACCAACGTAAACGCCGCCTGCCATGACATTCCCATGCCTAAGATACTGGCAAAAATCGTCGGCACGCACAGCCAATGAATTTTTTTATTGATGGGATGTTGGTGGCTCACGGCGTAGTCAGCCAGCCAGCTTTGTAGGGATTTTTTTGAATGAAGCAGGGTCACGCTTGCCATAATCTTCTTCCTTAAAGATAATAAAGACAATAAAAAAAATTGCTGATAAAAAATGGGTGTGAATCCCATCAGTTACCACTGAATCGTATCACACCCTAGTCGTTTGTCAAATCAGCGAATTTACACTGATAGGTTTTGATATCAATAACTTTTGATATTAATGGCTACTAGGCTAAGCCTTTGGCTTTTTGCTCACTGCGATACCATTCATACAGCCCCACAAACGCATTGATTTGATACACCATGGTTTGAATGGCAAAAATATAATTTTGCGACATCAAGTTGACAATCAGCCAGACAAAATTCACCGCAATCCATAACCACCAGTTGAATGAATAGCGTAAAATCATCGTGGCTTGCGCTGTGATAGATAGCACAAATGCCAACACATTAATCCAAAAAAAATCAATTACGCCCAAAAATTTACTGCCATCGTTGGCGACCACGCCATAACCCATCGACGCTAGCCAATTATTGACAGTTGGAAATAATGCCAAGCCAATCGCGATAAAGGCAATGGTTACCAACCACACAATTTTATTGGCTGATTTGGGAATCATATTGCCATCGCCATCGGTATTTTTTGACCAATAAAAAATGCCATATAAATGGGTAAAAAAGTTAAACAGCGGCGCGAGCATCAAACCCACCGCACCCGCGGTTCCCTGTACAATGGTTTCACCTGCCGTTGCCAACATACCAAAGCCATTACCTGCGATATTGCGGCGAAAGCTCAGCGATACCACACACAATAGCCCGATAAAAGACACCCCCAAATAAAACCAGTCTAACGCTCGATGTTCTGTGGTTAACCAAAAACCGGTACCCAGTGCAATTATCCCAAAAAAGAACCATGCCACCGTCCATTCTTGTGCCCATTCACCAGTAATTTTATCCAAAATTGCAATTCGCATTTCGCCTCCAACAGTCATTACAACCATGACAACATTTTTTAATTAAGCTTCAAAAAATAAAACCAAAAATTTTTAGTATATTTACCAAGCATGTCTAGAAAATTATTTTATGCCTCGATATCTTGATAGTGGTGAAAAATGTGCGCATCAATAAGCGCAATCGCATCCAAGAATCGCTGATGATAGTCTGGACTATCAATAAACAGCGGCGCAATATGATGACGGGCAAAGATTTGTTTTAAACGATTTTCAAAACGCTCACGCTGGGACTCGCTGCCTAGAGAGCGCATCCCATCAGCGACCCAAGGGGTGTTATTGGCAAGCATCAAGGTATAATCTAAGCGAAACTCATCGATACAGGCGGTCAAAAACGGGTGGGTACGCCCTTCATATTCTTCACAGAATGCTTGCGTGGTCACAAAATCTGTATCCACCAAAGTGATTGGGGCAGGGGCAAAGCGTTTGGCGGCGCGTATCGCTTGTTCATGGTCAGTTGCCATGAGCGGATAGTCATCGTATTGCATACCAAGCTCAGTACCGCCCAAATCGGTTTGCACAAACAGCCGTCCCATTTCTAAGCCATAGCTTGCACCATAATAGTTGGCTAACTTATGCAGTAGTGTGGTTTTACCTGAGCTTTCACCCCCCACCAATGCCACAGTTTTGGTGTAGTCACCTCGCGCTTGCGGATGAATGGCTGACCAATACAGCGCGGGGTTATTGTGAATCTTGCGGCTATCAAAGCCGTGCTGGCGTGGCGTCGTCACCACCGGTAAATGTAAATCATAATCGACAAACGGATGGGTTTCATCCATAAACACCACAGGGGCTACTGTCTCTGTGTCATGGCTAGACGCGCTCAACTTGGGATAACGTTGTTGCAAATCCGCTAATACCGTATTGACTTGTTCAACGCTCAAATCTTGATAATTGTCTTCATACGAGGGGGTTACCAAATCAGGTAAAATCTCTATATGCACAAATGGCAAATCAGCAAATGCCATGGTCATCCAGCGCGCTTTATCTTTCAAATCAATGAAAAAATTTGGATTTGGCGCAGGGTGAGCGTTAATAAAAATATATAAATCTTTGACTTGCCCAGACGCATGTAAAATCGTTCTTACATGTCCTAAATGCAGCGGCTCAAAATGTCCAATAATGATACCCACATCTTGCATCATGCTTTCCTCAATACTTTATCATGGTTTTTTTAACTATTTTTTATCGACTTGATTTTTTGATTACTTGGATAGATATCCCTAGTAAGGATATAAAGTAACGCTATGATAATCGATTAGCCGCTACGAAGTTACAATCGTTTGTAACGCTAGTATCACAATTTGTAAGAATCGGTGCACACACGCTACCAAACACATTATATAGGAGCGATAATACTGCTCGTTATAGTCACTCATGATAATAATGCTGTAGAAAAAGTTACTAAAAGAAACATCATTCTACGTTTTGTCACCCAACTACACCCTGCATTTGCTTATAATAAGTCATTACCAAAACATAGTATCTTTAACCAATAATTTTAGCTAACGGCGTTAAGTTTTAAAGATGTTAGGTTTTAACTAAGTCGTAAATGGTTTTCTTTATTTCTAACAGGTAAAAAATTGAATGGCAAATAAACTGGTGAAACTTCATCGTTCTCAGAATCATCGTATGATTGCAGGTGTGATGGGGGGTATTGCAGAGTATCTAGGCTGGAATGTAACATTGGTGCGTTTGTTGTTTGTGATTATCTCAACGGCAAGTGTCGCAGTACCAGGAATTTTGATATATATCGTGTTATGGATTGTCATGCCAAATGCTACCCAAAATTCCTATCGTACGGTTTGATGGGTGTATAGGTGTATTTGTATAACCGTCAAGTAGCAAAAAAACAGCCAAAAAAATTAAAAATATTATGAATAATAACAATTAGCTATAACAATAACTATAAACTTCTCCACTTTTCCTCCTGCCCAGATACTACATTATCTGGGTATTTTTTTAACCTAAAAAAAAGCCTTAAGGGAATGCTTAAGGCTTTTTTTTATATTAAAAATCTTGAAAAAATTGACTAAGGCACAAAACGCACAGGCTCGGCAATCACTTGCTGGGCGCGTTCAGCGACTTTATCAAAGCGGTGGATACTGTTACCTTGGTTGTCCACAGCGACGGTCACCGGCATATCTTCTACTTCAAACTCATAAATCGCTTCCATACCTAGCTCTGGGAAGGCAAGTACTTTAGCGCCTTTGATAGCTTTCGATACCAGATAAGCGGCACCGCCCACTGCAATCAGATAAATTGCGCCATGTTTGGCAATGACTTCACAGGTCGCAGGGCTACGCTCGGATTTACCAATCATTCCAATCAAGCCTTGATCCAAGATTGTATCGGTGAATTTATCCATGCGCGTTGAGGTGGTGGGACCTGCCGGACCGACCACTTCATCGCCCACTGCATCGACAGGACCGACATAATAAATAAAGCGATTTTGTAAATCCACGGGTAGCGCTTCGCCTTTGGCAAGCATATCGACCATGCGTTTATGGGCAGCATCACGACCCGTTAAGATTTTACCACTAAGTAGTAAGGTATCACCGATGTTGAACTGACCTAAAGTTTCTTTGGTTAAGTCGTTAACATTGACTTTAATCACATCATCGGAGCCAAAGGACACTTCTGGCCAATCTGATAGTGAAGGTACCGGCAAGGCAGCTTCCCCTTGACCGTCTAGGGTAAAGTGAATATGACGAGTCGCCGCACAGTTTGGAATCATGGCAACGGCTTTGCTTGCGGCATGGGTAGGGAAATCTAGTACTTTCACATCCAGTACCGTAGTCAAGCCGCCAAGACCTTGGGCGCCAACGCCAAGCTCGTTCACTTTGTCATACATATTGAGACGTAAGCGCTCAACACTATCAAGCTCGGCGCCGCTTTGGGCTTTGGCTTGTAAATCATGAATATCGATGTGTTCCATGAGTGAGCGCTTGGCAAGCATCATGGCTTTTTCTGGCGTGCCGCCGACACCGATACCTAAAATACCAGGTGGGCACCAACCTGCCCCCATTTGTGGGACGGTTTTTAACACCCATTCTTCAATCGAGTCCGAGGGGTTTAGCATCGCAAATTTTGCTTTGTTTTCTGAACCGCCACCTTTTGCGGCACAAATCACATCAACTTTGTCACCCGGTACCACGCTCATATGCACCACCGCTGGCGTGTTGTCTTTGGTGTTTTGACGTTTGCCAATTGGGTCTACTAGGATGGATGCCCGTAGTGGGTTGTCGGGATTGTTGTAAGCACGGCGTACCCCTTCATTAACCATGTCTTCAACGCTCATCGCTGAGCCTTGCAAGTCCCATTGCACGTTCATACCGATATCAAGGAACACCACCGCACTACCAGTATCTTGGCAAATCGGACGATGACCCATCGCTGACATACGGCTATTGGTGAGGATTTGCCCCATGGCGTTTTTGGCAGATTGGTTGGTTTCTTTTTGCCACGCTTCATATACAGCATCAACGAAGTCTTTTGGGTGATAATAACTGATGTATTGAAAGGCGTTGGCGATAGAATTGATAAAGTCGTCTTTCTTGATGACGGTCATTGGCTAGTCCTTTTCACTGGCTAAATAGTGGCGCTATTATAGCATTGTCACTTGCTAGATTGGCAAACAAGATTGGCAAAAGGGCGCAGGAATAACCGTTTTACAAGATTAACCCCTAAAATTTTTATCCTGTTAAAAAATTATTAACAGTTAGTGGATAATACTTGGCAATGCATGATTGAGTAATTGCATAAAACTGCTATGTAGCCAGCCATACATCGCCATAAATCCCACTATCAACACTACATAGCTTGCGGTGATGATTTTACCCTTTAACACAACTAAAGAAGGCGGCATGAATGGGGCAGTACTGCCAAAGATTGGTCCATCGCCAAGATGATTGAGTTGCCAAGATGTGACATTGGCTTTATGGGCGAATAGCTGCTGCTGGCGGATAACGCGATACTGCATGACGTACACCATACCCAGCAAGCCACCTATAATTGCACCGCCCACATGACTGGCATTATCGATACCGCCCACCAAAAAACCATAGCCCAAATTAATCGCCATCACTATCAGTAACGAGCGAAAATTTAACGCAAAATTATTGAACGAGGTTTTGGTTAGCGCTGTCACCAATAGCGCCATCCCAATGCCCATGATACCACCTGACGCACCGGCACTAATAATCGGCGGCTCACCTGCCATCACGCTATGCAAACCCAAAAAGTTATTGAGCAAATTGCCGCCAACACCTGATAACAAAAACAACGCTAAAAAATTGACAGCGCCAAACATCCGCTCTGCCACTTGTCCAAAATAATATAAAGCAAACATATTAAACAGCAAATGCATAAAACCAATATGCAAAAACAAGCTGGTCACCAATCGCCACGGCGCTTCACCCAGTGAAAAGGGTAAAAAATTGGCACCCCAAGCAATTAACGATTGGTTGGTGGGATTGGTCGGATTGACGCCAAAAAATAGCTGTAAGGCAAACACCCCAACACAAATTACCACCAACGCCAACGTGATAGGATAATGGTGTAAAGCTTGTTGGATTGGGGATTCAAATGCCATAGCGCGCCTTATGTAAACCAATTTAAGTGTAAGCCAATTTAAGCCAAAAGTTCAAAAGAAAAAAGCCTGTATAAAATCATTATCATCAATTCACAAATCGCAATTATAGTATGAAATGGTAACAATGTTTTGCAAACTCGTTTGCTGAATGCAAAAAATGATAAGCTAAGCGGGCGGCATTTTCGCCAAATTTTTAGCATCATAGATAAAAATTATAGATACAAATCATAGATACAAAAGGATTTATGATAAAACGCCAACCCAAACCGCTTGTCATCCTCATTCACGGCTTGCACATGCATGCCTGGGCGATGCGACCGCTTGCCAAAAAACTCAGCAAACTTGGCTACGAATGTCACAGGTTTGGGTATTTTAGCGTCGCGCATAATCTTGCCAATCATAGCCGCCGTTTGCACCGCTGGCTGACCAAACATGAAAAAGCGGGTGTGCCAATTTATTTGGTCGGTCATAGTCTGGGTGGGCTGGTCATTCGAGACTTTTTGCAGCGCTACCCACAGTGGCAGATTACTCGCTGTGTAACACTTGGGACACCGCATAATGGCAGCATCAGTGCCAATAACATCGTCAAAATCCTGCCCAAATTCGTCGGTCGCTCGTATCTGCAGGGGCTAGATGGCAATGCGCCTGCACTCAAAGATGCAGTGCAGCTAGGTAGTATTGCGGGGATTCGTTCGGTGGGGCTTGGCAAAGTGGTATTGCCCCGTAACCGTGAGCTTACCAAGCTTGAGCCGCATCTGCAGCCCAATGACGGCACGGTATTTGTGCATGAAACCCAGCTTGCCGCTGCCAAAGACCATATCATCGTCAATGCGTCCCATACGGGATTACTGATAAATGATGAAGTGGCGATACAAATCCATCATTTTTTGCAACAAGGGCATTTTTTGCATACAAAAAAATGTTGAAAAAACTAGGGTTAAAAACCCATCAATTCAAAGTTTTTTTAAGAAATACGTTGGGGCAAAATGCTATAATCATCCAAAGTTTTTTAGGCGCTCTATTGAGCGATGATGTATTTAGCCATAATCCATTGAGCGATGGTCAGGCAAAGCTGTTGAAGAAGGTTAAGCTGTGTTGAAAGCAAGTGATGGGATGGATTGTATGATGGGTCATAAGGTGCGTACCAATGTCAATGCGCAATCATCCACCATCAGCGCTTTGTTGATTGCCTCGGTGAGTATATCGGGTGCGTTAACTGCCTGTAGCCCGTCATCGACTAAGCCATCCACAACGTCACAATCGGCTTCGACCACCGCTTCGAGCGCTAATGGCAATAATGCCAGTAACACCAATGCGACACCAAATGCAAGTTTTGCGAGTACAACTGCAGCAGTGCCCAATCAACTCACGATTTACACCTCCATTGACAAAGCGGCGCTTGAGCCGTTATTAACTAGCTATGCTAGGCAAATCAATGTGCCGATTCATATCGTGCAAGATGAGCCAATGTCAATTTTGGCAAGGTTAAAAGCAGAAGGTGCCAATAGCTCTGCAGATGTGATTTTGACTGAAGATGCGGGTATTTTTAGTACCGCAGTCGAAGAGGGGCTATTACAACCCTTTAATGCCGAAAAAGCAGTGGCGCATGTCCCAGAGCGTTACCGCGATCCTGATGGCAATTGGATTGCGTTATCTAGCTACGCGCGTACTGCGGTGTATGATAGTCGGGTACTCCATACCAATGATATCTCAAGCTATGCCGACTTGTCTAAACTAAAATGGTCACAAAAACTGTGCCTAAGCCAAGGCAAATACATCCCTAATCAGTCACTGGTGGTCAATCTCATCAATAATCTGGGTGATAAACGCACCCAAGAAGTGATGCAAGGCTGGCTTGCCAATCTAAGCGTGCCCGTGCTACTTGAT
>NZ_DAMALV010000030.1:0-27728 GCF_032069585.1 Moraxella sp. CTOTU48268 | reverse complement strand
GTTAACGTGTGGTTTAGTACGTTCAAACTTGGCCTTTGCCATAATTTAATCCTCTTTTGTTAATATTAACCCAATGTCTTAGGTCATTTACTTTATTATCAACGCTTATAGGTTATGAAAATTTGACCCATTAAATTTAACAGGTCAAATTAGCTAACTTATAATTTTTTTCAGTGTCGAATAGGATAGAAGAATTTGAGTGGTTTTAACAATCAAATTGCCCATCAAATTTATTCGTCATCATCTTTATGAGTGAATTTTTTGATGATTTCATCAGCAACGTTACGCGGTGTCTCAGCGTATTTTGCAAACTCCATTGAGTAGGTTGCACGACCTTGAGACATTGAACGTAATTGGGTTGCATAACCAAACATCTCGGCTAGTGGTACTTCAGCACGGATTTGTTTAACACCGCCAAACATATCATCCATACCTTGCACCATACCGCGGCGACGGTTTAAGTCACCCATGATATCACCCATGTAGTCTTCAGGTGTTTCAACTTCTACTTTCATGACTGGCTCAAGTAGAACAGGGTTTGCATTCATAAAGCCTTTACGGAATGCCATTGAACCTGCCATTTTGAACGACAACTCATCTGAGTCAACGTCATGGTACGAACCATCATACAGTGTCGCTTTAATACCAACGACTGGATAACCTGCAAGAACACCATTTTTCATACGTTCTTGAATACCTTTGTCTACTGCACCAAAGTACTCTTTTGGTACCACACCACCAACCACTTCTTCAGCAAATTCATATTCTTTGCCGTCAGCCGTGTCAAGTGGCTCAAGACGTAACCATACGTGACCGAATTTACCACGACCACCAGTTTGGCGTACGAATTTACCTTCTTGTTCAACGGTAGTGCGAATCGTTTCACGGTAAGCGACTTGTGGTGCACCCACATTAGCTTCAACGCTAAACTCACGTTTCATACGGTCAACAAGAATTTCTAAGTGCAGCTCACCCATACCGCTGATGATAGTCTGACCAGATTCTTCATCGGTGTGAACACGGAATGACGGGTCCTCTTTTGCCAAACGGTTAAGCGCGATTGACATTTTTTCTTGGTCAGCTTTGGTTTTTGGTTCAACTGCCAATGAAATAACAGGATCTGGGAACTCCATGCGCTCAAGGGTAATAATATTGTTTTCGTCACATAGGGTATCACCCGTTGTTACATCTTTTAGACCCACAAATGCAACGATGTCACCTGCGCGAACTTCGTCCACTTCTTTTTGTGAGTTAGCGTGCATCTCAACGATACGACCAATACGCTCACGTTTCATTTTCACTGGGTTATAAACAGAGTCACCTTGTTTAGCAACACCTGAGTAAACACGTACGAAAGTTAAGTTACCTACGTATTTGTCATTCATGATTTTGAATGCAAGACCCGCAAATGGTGCATCATCCGATGATTCACGCGTCGCTTCAGTTTCAGCTTTGTCATCTAACACACCTTTGATCGCGTCAACGTCATTTGGTGCTGGTAAGAATTCGATAACCGCGTCAAGCATACGTTGTACGCCTTTGTTTTTAAACGCCGTACCGCAAAGCATTGGTTGAATTTCGCCGGCTAAAGTACGTGCACGTAAACCTGCTACGATATCTTCACGTGATAAATCACCTTCTTCTAAGTATTTATCCATCAACTCTTCTGAAGATTCAGCCGCTGCCTCAACCATGTTGTTACGCCATTCATCGACGGTATCAACCAAGTTAGCAGGAATTTCTGCGTATTCAAATTTCATACCTTGAGAAGCGACATCCCAAATGATGGCTTTCATTTCTAGAAGGTCAACAACCCCTTCAAAGGTATCTTCTGCACCGATTGGCACAACCACAGGTACAGGATTACCACCAAGACGTTGTTTTACTTGGTCAACAACGCGGAAGAAGTTTGCCCCTGTACGGTCCATTTTGTTTACGAACGCAAGACGCGGTACTTTATACTTGTTTGCTTGACGCCATACTGTTTCTGACTGAGGCTGTACACCACCAACCGCACAGTAAACCATACATGCACCGTCAAGTACACGCATTGAACGTTCTACTTCAATGGTGAAGTCAACGTGGCCGGGGGTGTCAATGATGTTAATGCGATGCTCTGGGAATTGGTGACCCATGCCAGACCAAAAACAAGTCGTTGCCGCTGAGGTAATAGTAATACCACGCTCTTGCTCTTGTTCCATCCAGTCCATGGTTGCAGCACCTTCATGCACTTCACCTAGCTTATGGTTTTTACCTGTATAAAACAAAATACGTTCAGTTGTTGTCGTTTTACCCGCATCAATATGTGCAGAGATACCGATATTACGGTAGCGATTTAAGGGTGTTGTACGTGCCATAGTTAATTCCTAAGGACTAAAGATTAAAATTATTCCATTATCAATAAACAGTTATGTCTTAAGATGAATAATAATTAGTTTTAACGTTTGATTGAAAGATCGACAACCAACTAGATAAAAGAAAGCCTTACTCTTGACATAAGTGCTGTATGATAAGAGCTTGCCATGACAAACGCATGACAAGCTTCTTTTTCAATATGAAATATTGGGCTGAATTTGCAAACTTCAAGTCACCCAATATCATCTATTTTATTATAAGCTAATTGCTACCTAGGTGATAGCAATCAGTATCAATTAGAAACGATAGTGTGAGAACGCTTTGTTTGCGTCAGCCATACGGTGAACTTCGTCACGTTTTTTCAGTGCATTACCTTTGCCATCAGCTGCGTCTAGCAATTCACCTGCTAAGCGTAAAGCCATAGATTTTTCAGAACGTTTTGCAGCCGCATCAACTAACCAACGCATTGCTAATGCAGTACGACGGGAGGGACGTACTTCCATAGGAACTTGGTAGGTAGCACCACCCACACGGCGAGCTTTAACTTCCACCATTGGGCGAACTCTTTCTAACGTATCTTCAAAAAACTGGACAGGATCAATGCCTGAGTTTTTTTCTAAAACACGGTCTAATGCACCGTATACGATTGATTCTGCAACTGATTTTTTACCGTCAACCATTACATGGTTAATGAATTTAGCAAGTGTTTTGCTACCAAACTTAGGATCTGGTAGGATTTCACGGGCAGCGATGACACGACGTCTAGGCATGATAATTTCCTTGTGTATTCAGGGTAGTCTGGTAGCTAAGCGGTTGCTTTTCACCAGCCTTACTGCATAGTGTTGTAAAACTATAATCAACTATGCAAACAATGTTAAAAAATGGGGTTAAAAACGGCTAAAATTATGCTTTAGGACGTTTTGCGCCGTATTTTGAGCGGCCTTGTTTACGATCTTTTACGCCTGCACAGTCAAGTGCGCCACGAACGGTATGGTAACGAACACCTGGTAAGTCTTTTACACGACCACCACGGATAAGTACAACACTGTGCTCTTGTAGGTTGTGACCTTCACCACCGATGTAGCTTGATACTTCAAAACCTGACGTCAAACGCACACGGCATACTTTACGCATCGCTGAGTTTGGTTTTTTTGGTGTGGTAGTGTATACACGGGTACACACGCCACGGCGTTGTGGGCAAGCTTTTAAAGCTGGCACTTTTGATTTTTCAGTAATGGTATTGCGACCTTTACGAATTAATTGATTTGTAGTTGCCATAAGGCACTCTCTCCCGTTTGTTGTCAAAAAATCTCTAAAAACCGCTAATAAGCTATTTTTAGGACAGCGTATTATAGAGATTTTTGTTGGTTTTATCAACTAAAAAATCACCTAGATAATGTAGATGATGATTATTAGCAAAATTTGAAGAAAAGTAGGGGAAGGCAAATCATCAAACATTGTGTTTATCAAGCATACTGGGTTCAAGCCCACTGTGAATTACATCACAACAGACTAAAATAAAAAAGACTAAAACTAAAAGAACCAATGCGCTAACTTTGAAAACCTTAAGAAACTTATCGGTTAAAAGTCAACGCATTGGTTCTAGCTCAAGTTATTATTTATTGTTATTATTCAATGATTCCAAAAAAATCAAATTTTAATGATGGTGATTTTAAATAATTGTAATTTTAAATTTCTTATTTTTTTTATAATTTTTTTAAATTAACAACGTGATGTACTAACAGTTTATTTTATTAGGGTTGTTGTCATTATTGATTATTAAGCTTGTCAACCGTTGTTAAATATATTTTGCCAAATTTAAGCCGGTTGGTCTTTTTAGATTTGGTGAATAACGTTGATATTGATAACTAAAAATGTGACGTTGCTGACAGGTTGTGTAAAAGTTTGTGCTACATGACTTAAAGTAACTAGCTTTATAGTCACTAGCCTCGAATTAGTAAACACTAGCTACAACTAATAAAAAAGGCAAAAGCCAGACAGCTAGCTTTTACCTTGTTATATTAGCGCAAGATTATTCTTCAGTCATATGCGTCAACTTTGGCGCCGGGGCAAATACCGACATCGCAATTTCAATCACTTCATTGATAATAATATTGTTGTAAGCCGTACCCAAGCCAACCGCAGTGAGTGGAATGACTTTATGTAAAAAACCGAAATTAAACTGCTCAATGTTAATATTAAACTGGGTCGATAGTTCTTCTAGTTTGGTTAATATCCCCATCGCCGATTGGCTGTCTTCTTCGGCAAGCACTGCCGCTCTATATTCTTCAATCGACTGGTCGGTCATCGCTTCAAATATACCCAAGCCTGCGAGCAAAGTTTGCTTTTCTTGCAATTTATTGAGATCCACTTTAGCTAAAATTTCATAAGCGATGGCGATACCTTGTTGTCCCGTCAACGGACGGTCATAAATTGCACTGATTTGGAAAATCGTCCGCAAACACACCGCCAACAACCACATTGTATCTACCAAAATACCGGGTAAACCTGCCAAATTACTAAGTCCACCCAAGGTAGCTAAAGCACGGTTTTGATCGCCAATACTGCGGGCTAGGGCTTGTCGTTCACTAGCAACCAAAGTGTCTTTAAAACGCGCATCACGCGCCAAATCAAAATTCGCCCAATTTTGCGACAGTTTACCGACTTGGGAAAAAACCGCATCCGTTGCTTTATCAAAACTTGCCTTGGGGATTAGTGAGGTCGCCATTTTGCTATAGCTGCCAAATGGGGTTTTACCAAGTAGTTTTTTTGATAGTTTGGGAATATGCTCATGAAACGCGTTTTTATCGTTTGATAAGGCTTGTTGAAGGCTATCAAAATCAATATCCGCTAATGGTTTGGTTTGTATTGTATCTTTTGCGCTCAGTTGTGCTAATTTGTGACCTAGCGCTTCAAAGACACGGCGGCTAATAGAAGTAGAGGCTGACATGAGAGTTATCCTTAATATTATGCTTTTTTATTGGAAAATACTGTCGTAGTAAAATAGCGTAAAGAAAGTGACCGCACTTTTCAACTTTAATGCGTAAAGAGACGTTACACAATGATATCTTTTATCGATTTGTTTGAGTGTTACGCGTATGTCGATTTTGGGTTAAGACAAGATAATTAACTATAAACGTGATGAATAGCTGTGGTGTAAGAAATATTTTGTAACATTTTTGGGGAAAAACTAGGCAGGTGAAATTCAGAGGGGTACAATAGCGTGATATTTATCATCAATTGATTAAACCAAAAGGAATGGTATATGCAGCGCGTTGTAATCACAGGGGCAGGACTTATCTCGTGTATTGGTAATGACTTAGCCACAGTCAGCGAATCGCTACAGCAAGGCAAATCGGGCTTGGTATTTAATCCAATTTATCAAGAAAAAGGCTTTAAAGCCTGTGTCTCAGGTAGTATTGATGACAATAACCTAGATACTTCTCATATCGATCGCAAACTTAAACGCTTTTTGTCAAAAGCCAGTTTATATGCCTATCTAAGTGCGCTACAAGCAATCGAGCAAGCAGGATTGTCATTAGAAGATATTGCTCATAACACTAATATCGGCGTGGTAGCAGGTTCGGGTGGGGCATCGAGTGCCGATGTGGCGGCAGCGGTTGATGCAATGCGCGAAAAAGGCTTGCGCGGTGTCGGCGCGATGGCAGTGCCAAAAACCATGGCAAGTACGGTATCAGCCAGCGTTGCAACTGGGTTAAAGATTGGTGGGATTAGCTACTCTATTGCATCAGCTTGCGCGACCTCAACGCATTGTGTGGGTCATGCTATGGAGCTGATTCAATTGGGTAAACAAGACATCGTGATTGCAGGGGGTGGCGAGCAAGAAGATTGGACACAATCTTGTATGTTTGATGGCATGGGTGCGATGAGTACCCAGTACAATGACAAGCCGCAACTCGCCAGTCGCCCTTACGATGCAGATCGAGACGGCTTTGTGATTGCAGGCGGTGGCGGTATGGTCGTGGTTGAGAGCCTAGACTCTGCTAAACGACGCGGCGCGACTATTTTGGCAGAGATTGTTGGCTATGGTGCAAGCTCTGATGGGGCGGATATGGTAGCACCCAGTGGCGTAGGTGCTATCAATTGTATGAAACAAGCCCTTAAACAAGCAGGCTTAAACTCCGTTGACTATATCAATACTCATGGTACTAGTACCCCCATTGGGGATATCACCGAGCTTGAAGCGATTCGCCAAGTGTTTGGTGGTGATTTGCCACCCATTAGCTCAACTAAATCAATGACAGGTCATAGTTTGGGCGCGGTGGGCGTGCAAGAATTGATTTATTGTTTGTTGATGCTCAATCAAGGCTTTATTGCGCCCAATATCAATATTGAAACCTTGGATGAGAAAGCCACAGACTTTGATATCGTCCGTGAAACGCGTCAAGTCAATTTAAACACCATAATGACCAATAGCTTTGGCTTTGGCGGTACCAATGCCAGTTTAATCATCAAAAAGTTTGTTGAATAAATACTGATGGACCGTCATAATTGATAAAAATAGGCGATGACAGTTACCCGATTGTCATCGCTTTTTTGACGCTAAATATAATCATAAAGGTAAAGCATGTACCCAATGCCAAGTTTACAACATCTTGCGCCCTCTCAACTCATCACCCTGTTACAGCAGTTTAATACGACCAATAATCATGCAATCTATCCGATTTGGCTCAATAACGAGGGTCAAAATGTTATCGGTTTATTGCCAAAAACAATATTTGAAATACATTCTCAAAATCAGCTTACCCAAAAGCAACGTCAAAATTGCTCATTCGATGATTTTGGGTACTGTGATAGCGTGATTAATACTGGGGCTGATACTGCAACTAATACGGTGGGCAATGTTGCCACTAATAATAGGGCAGCTAAGGGTGTTGATATTGGCGAATTAACGGCTGCGCTTGAGGCTTATCAACAGCTATTACTTAAACAGTCTGCTAGCCAACATACGGCTAATGTGGGCTACCAAGATGGCTTGATGGGATTTATTAGCTACGATTTATCAGCGCATCATTTAGCAAATGCAAACCACGTGCAAGCAAGTGCAACTCACGGGGAAACCAGTTACTTAACGCCCCATCAGCCGCAGCTATTTTTGGGACATTATGATATTTATTTGACCTATCAATACGGGAAGTGGCATTTACATACAACCACTGAGGAAGCCATGGCGCAAGCCGTCAAAATCGAAAACTGGCTGAATAATTTAGTCAGTGACGCCAACCTTCCTACACCAAAACCGCTTAGCTTATTACCTTTATGGCAAAAATCTGCGTACCACCAAGCTTTTTACAAAGTCCAAGACTACCTAACAGCAGGCGACTGTTACCAGATTAATCTTACTCAGTGCTGGCAAGGTGAGTTATCCAATCAGCAGTTGGTCGATTATTTGCCAAGCTTGCATCAGTCCACCCAGGCGCCGTTTGCAGGCTATCTTGGGTTAAACAATTTTGAACTACTAAGCTGCTCGCCCGAATTGTTTTTTACCTTTGCCAACAATGCCCAAGGCGAAAACTGCATTATTACCAAACCGATAAAAGGCACACGCCCACGCGGGCAAAATATAGCCGCTGACCAAGCCAATAAAAATGAACTTGCCAGCAGCGAAAAAGACATCGCCGAAAACGTCATGATTGTCGATTTGCTGCGCAATGATTTGGGCAAATATGCCAAGACTGGGACGGTAAAAGTCCCAAAACTGTTTGATATCGAAAGTTTTAGCAATGTGCACCATATGGTGAGTACTATCACCGCCACACTCAAAGACGATGTCAGCCCTTGGAGCGTTTTGTTTGAAAGTCTGCCCGCTGGCTCGGTTACCGGCACCCCCAAAAAGCGCGCGGTAGAAATCATCAATGAATTGGAAGCCAAACCGCGCGGGGCTTACTGTGGTACGATGGGGTATCTCAATTTTGATGGCACAGGGCAGTGGAATGTGCTGATTCGTACGCTACAAGCTTCAGATAGTAATGTCAGTCTATGGGCAGGCGGCGGCATCACGATTGCATCAGACTGTGATGCAGAGTACCAAGAATGTTTTGATAAAGTAGGAAATTTACTAAAAATATTGCACCAGTAAAGTTACAACAATCTACCATCAAGTGCGGTATTGAGTTCGCCTGCACTAATGGGCACGCTTTCGCCCTCAAATGGATTAAACACTAGGTCAATATCATAAAAGGCGATATGGGTATCCACAATCGCCAATTTTTTGCGACCCAGTTGCTGGCTAAATGCCAATAACTGTGCTTGACGAGCGAAGCGATAAGTCACCACCTCGCCTGTTTCGATATTTTGGCATTTGATAAAAAACTGCATACTAGGGTCACTCATGACGGTCAAACCAGATTTGTTAAGGTATCTAGTAAGCGTTGGTTTTGTTCTGCCGTACCGATGGTAATACGCAAATAACTGCTAATTTTTGGTTTGTTAAAATGACGAACAATCACCCCTTGCGCCCGCAGTTTTTCAAATACCTGTATGGTTTCTCCCATTGAAGCAGGTGGTTTGGCAAACACAAAGTTGGCTTGTGAAGGCAAGACAGTAAAGCCTAATTGCGTCAAAGCTTGAGTGACATCATGGCGTAGTGCGATGACTTTTTGATTGCAAGCAACAAAATAGTCGTTATCTTGCAAGCTAGCAACTGCGCCTGCTTGGGCAAGGCGATCTAGGGGATAGCTGTTAAAACTATTTTTATACCGATTTAATGCTTCAATCAGTGAGTGATTGGCAAACGCCATGCCGACACGCAGCCCCGCTAATGAGCGAGACTTTGAAAAGGTTTGGGTTACCACTAAGTTATCATATTTATCAATCAAACTGACCGCAGAGGCATTGGGTGTGTCTGCAAAATCAATATAGGCTTCATCAATCACAATGACCGCATTGCGATGTTCTTGTAGAAGTTTTTCGATATCCGGCAGCGGCAAAAGTACCCCAGTTGGCGCATTGGGATTGGCAATAATAATACCACTACACGGGCGGCGATAGTCATCGACATCAATGCTAAAATCGGTTTTGAGCGCAATGGTCACCAAATCCACATGGAAAGTATCGGCATACACAGGATAAAAACTGTAACCAATATCAGGGGTTAATACCGAACGGTCTTTGACAAAAAAACAAGCAAAAATATGCGCCAAAACTTCATCAGAGCCATTACCGACAAAAATTTGATTGGGGGCTACCTGATAAACTTGAGCCATTACTGCACGTAGTTCGTCAGATTCTGGGGCGGGGTAACGCTTTAAATGATCGGCTTGATTTAGCAAAACTTGTGCGATGGCTTCAGCGACTTTGGGGGAGGGTGGAAAAGGATTTTCATTGGTATTAAGCTTACACAGATTGTCATGCTTGGGCTGTTCACCCGGTGTGTAGGGCGTTAGGTTGCGAATCAAGGTGCTCCACAGTCGAGTGTTAATTTCGGGCGTTGCATCTGCGTTTGAAGTAAGCGTATCCACCATGACAAATCCTTACAAGATAATCAATGTGTTAAATCAATGTGGCCAGTCAATTTGCTAAGTCAATTTACCAAATCAAGTTACCAAACCAATGCGCCAAAGGCTGGCACAAACAATACATAGTAGCATAAATTGGTTAAAAATTTATCTACCGCAGCCCACTGATATCATAAAATTTGGGCTCAACGGTTGAGCAAGACGGATAGACAGTGAATTTTTAGCCGTTATGTGAATAAACCGTGCGCTGGCTTGGCGAATGTGTTAAAAGATAACCTTTTAACTCAAGCCCGTTAAACCAAGCCTATTAACTCAAGCCCATGAAAATAAGCTTATTAAATCACCCGTGCTAATAGATTACCTAGTTAAAACTTTGGAAGATGTATGAAATTCTCAGCGTCGCAATCGAGCGAGTCGAATATTCACCCTGCTGCTAACGCGTCTCAGATGCCGGTAGCGACTGCCCCGAGCAAGGCATTAATTATCACGGTAGTCATTGCCATTTTATTATTGGCTATCAATATGCGCGCGCCCATTATTGGGTTTGGTGCGGTGGCAAAGCTGGTTCAGCAGGATTTGGGGTTAACGACCAAAACCATTGGTTTGATTGGTACGATTCCTGTCATGGCATTTGCATCGAGTTCGTTTGTTGCGCCTATGTTGTCACGGCGGATTGGCTTGGAAAACACCATGATTTTGGCAACCAGTTTGCTTGCTATCGGTATTTTTGTACGGGTGGCGCATCCGCAATTAGGATTTTTGCTAGCGGGTACGGTGCTGCTATCGTTGGCGATTTCACTCGGCAATGTATTAATCCCGGCCGTCATCAAAAAATACACCCCCAATCACATTGGGCTTGTGATGGGAAGCTATTCGATGTTTTTGTCGGTGTTTGCTGGCTTTGCGTCAGGCATTGCGATGTGGCTTGTCAGCTTGTCCAATTGGCAATTTGCACTGGGGGTATGGGGCTGGGTATCCGTGGCAGCGGTGGCGGCTTGGCTAATAGTCACCCATTTGCGGTTACGGCAAAAAATTAGCACCCATGATGCTCAAATCATTAATCAAGCGGTTGCCGGAGCAGCACAACCCAGCCGAAAATCAGTCTGGAAAATCCCGATGGCGTGGTGGATTAGTGCGTTTATGGGTTTGCAATCTCTACTTTATTATACGCTCGCCAGTTTTTTACCGTCGTTACTCATTGATAAAGGGCTGAGCAAAGCGCAAGCAGGCAACGTGGGCATGGTGTTTCAATTGGTCGCTTTTCCTTCGATTTTACTGTTGACCAAATGGGTTTCTAGTCAGTGGAATTTACGTACGTTAGCGTTGCTTGCCGCAGTGGGAAACTTGGTGGGCGTGTTTGGCTTTGGGTTTTTGCCTTTGCAAGGCTGGGTATGGGTTTGGAGTATTGCATCAGGCTTTGGATGTGGGGTGATTTTTACCTTATGCATGATGATTTTTACCTTAAAATCAAAAGATAGCCAACAAGCCGCTGAACTGTCAGGGATGGCACAAACCGTGGGTTATAGCATCGCGATAACCGGTCCGATTGTGACAGGGTGGCTTAAAGACTTGAGTCATACTTGGACGCTATCGATGGGGTTTTTAACGATTTTAATGGTGCTTAATTGTGTGTTTAGTTGGTTGGCGACGCAAAACAAAGCGATTGAATAGCGAGGAAAAATTTGGGTAACCTTGCGCATTTTAACCCGTATTTTTATGTTAAAGGCTTGTGTATCTTTCAGCTAAATTGAGTAAAAAATCCTGTTTATTGCCAGCTTTTTATCTATACTGTGAGCGTCATTACCAATGCAATTAACGGCAACTAGCGGCAATAGTATTGGTAATGCTCTATTTTATCTTTAACAACTATATAGCCAATCTTGGTAGCCAATCATAAGATAACGTTGTCTAGTCAAGATTAGCCATCTTATAAAATTAGCCACAAAAAAAATCATCAGAGGAAAATAATATGTCAAACGATAAACGTATTTCAGACACCATGGAACAAGCGCTAAACAAGCAAATGATGGAAGAAGCTACGCAAGCGCAAGCGTATATTGCGCTAGGTAGCTGGGCGGAAGTGAACAATTACCCAGGCATTGCAGATTTTTTCTACAAGCATTCGGCTGAAGAACGTAATCATATGTTCAAATTTTTAGCTTATATCAACGAGCGTGGTGGCGAAGCTAAAATTGAAGCGATTCCCGCACCGCGTGATAACCCTGTTAGTCTTGAAACCTGTATCGAAGACGTCTGGCAACATGAGTTAGAAAATTCAAAAAAAATCTATGCACTTGTGGACCAAGCCATGGCAGAGCGCGATTGGGCAACGTTTAATTTCTTACAATGGTTTGTCAAAGAACAAATCGAAGAAGAAGCATTAATTAATAACCTACGGGATAAATTTGCCTTGGCATCAAAAGATAAGGCAGATAATCAAAACTTCTATGAGTTAGATAAAGACATGGCATCAGCCTCCCAAGAAGGTGATTTGCCACGAGAAAAATCGGTTGAATAATTTTGCCGGCATAAAAAAAGCTGAGAATCAATCTCAGCTTTTTTTGTACTTCATTATTATTTAATTTCAGTTTTTACTTCAGTGGCAGCTTAGCTTTTTAAACTAATATCACTGGCATCGACTGGCAATTGATTGGGTTTTAACGCCACAGGCTGTGATACCAACGCCGCTTTAAATACTTCATCAATCGTTTCTACTGGCTGGATGCTTAAGCCTTGTTTGACATTGTCAGGAATATCAATCAAGTCACGCTCATTGGATTTTGGAATCAACACGTGTTTGATACCGCCACGATGCGCTGCAAGCAGTTTTTCTTTCAAGCCACCGATACGTAACACTTTGCCACGCAAAGTAACTTCGCCTGTCATCGCAATATCGGGGCGGATGGCAATACCTGTCATCGCAGAGGCTAACGCAAGCGTTAACGCAATACCGGCGGATGGACCGTCTTTGGGGGTCGCACCTTCTGGCATATGCACGTGGATATCTGTGCCTTTGAGCTTATCGTAGCTGACGCCTAAGCTATCAGCACGGGCACGGACCACCGTCATCGCCGCACGAATTGACTCTTTCATCACATCACCCAGTGAACCTGTAAAACTTAGTTCACCTTTACCTTGCACCGCAACCGCTTCAATGGTCAATAGCTCACCACCGACTTGTGTCCAAGCCAAACCTGTGACACGACCGACTTCAGGTTCTTGCTCTGCCAAGCCATAATCGAATTGGTACACACCCAAGTAATCAGCGACATTTGAACTATCGACCGTTAATTTGTGTGCCGCGGTTTTATCTTCCGCTTTGTCTTTGCCCGATGATTCAACATTTTGTTTCACCACTTTGCGGGCGATTTTGTTGATTTCACGTTCAAGGTTACGCACACCTGCTTCACGGGTATAACGCTGTACGATCGCTTTGATTGCCTCATCGGTGATATCAATTTCAGTATCACTTAAGCCATTTTGCTTGATGGCTTTTGGTACTAAGTATTTATCCGCGATGCTGATTTTTTCATCTTCGGTGTAACCTGGCAGACGAATCACTTCCATACGGTCAAGTAGGGCAGGCGGAATATCCATACTATTGGCGGTACAGATAAACATCACTTGTGATAAGTCTAAATCCATATCCAAGTAGTGATCGTTAAAGCTATGATTTTGCGATGGGTCTAACACTTCAAGCAACGCTGAAGCAGGGTCACCACGAAAGTCTTGCGCCATTTTATCGATTTCATCGAGTAAAAATAGCGGATTTTTTACGCCCACTTTTGAAAGTGATTGTACGATTTTACCTGGCATAGCGCCGATATAGGTACGTCGGTGCCCACGAATCTCGGCTTCATCTCGCACGCCGCCCAATGCCATACGGATAAACTCACGACCTGTCGCACGGGCAATGGATTCACCTAAAGAAGTTTTACCCACCCCAGGCGGACCTACTAAGCAGAGAATCGGACCTTTTAAGGTATCCACGCGAGATTGCACTGCCAAGAACTCCAAGATACGATCTTTCACGTCTTGTAAACCATAATGGTCAGTGTCAAGCACGTCATGGGCTGTATTGAGGTCGATTGAGACATCACTGGTTTTGTTCCAAGGCGTATCTAAAATCCACTCTACATAGTTGCGTACGACCGATGATTCAGAAGAGGCAGCGGGCATGGTTTTGAGTTTACGAAACTCATTTTCTGCTTTTTTACGCACTGCTTCTGGCAAATCGGCTTCCGCTAAACGTTTTTCTAGCTCAGCAATATCGTCATCGTCATAATTTTCACCACGTTCTTCATGAAGGTCAGAAAGCTCAGATTTTATCGCTTTCATTTTTTCATTTAAGAAATACTCGCGCTGGTTGTTTTCCATCTGGCGACGGACCGCTTCTTGTAATTCTTGCTCGATATTGTGCTCGGCACTTTGCTGAATCAAATAGTCTGACAACTCTTTGATATGCGCAGTCAAATCATCGACTTCCAAAAAGTTTTGTTTAATCGATAAATTGAGTGAGACACGCGTCGCAATGAAATATACTAACTCTTCAAGTTGGGTGATACGCTCTGCCACACGAATCAACTCGCGTGAGTTACGTAAGCGATTTTCTGCATATTTGCTAAACAAAGCAACTAACGCTTCTTTGTGTGATTTTTGCGTTTTAGCGGTCATATTCACGGTGATAGGCGCTTTTTCAAAATCAGCCAGTAATACCGCTTCTTCCTCATCGGTGTCTTGGATGTCGACCAATTTGGCACGGTACAGACCTTCAATCAGCACTTTGATGCAATTTTCGTCATTTTCATGTGGCATGGTATTGACGACACGGCACACCGTACCATATTCAAATAGATTACTGGCATCAATGTCTTCAGATAGTGAATCTTTTTGTGCCACCACCAATACTTTATTATCGAATTCATTTTGCGCAAGCTCGACTGCTTTGACTGAAGGCGTACGACCCACAAATAAAGCAATTTGCATTTGTGGATACACCACAACGTCACGTAAAGCTAACAGTGGTAGCGTAGTGAATTCTTGCGATTCAGATGATTCTGGATTTGTCATTAAAACATCATCTTGCATATACTATGTCCCCTTAAATAACACAACAAGCAACTGACCATTTGTGAGCAAATGATGGCTTGCTGATAGACTTAAAAATATAAATGGCGTCAATGCAAAAAATTGCAAGGCTGGTCACACAAAGGGGGAAAAAACGACTAGCCAAGGGCGATAAAATGGTAAAAAAAAGCTAAAAATAACCACCGCAATCCTAGATTTAGCCTAATGTCGCTGTGATATTGATTTATATTTATCTAATTTATGTGTGTCTAATTTATATATATCTAAAAGTCGTCCAAGTCTTCAGAATTCACTCGGGTAAAGACATCAGCTTGGGTTAAAAGTTGCGTTAATCTAGCGGGATTCATGACACTGGCAATTTCTGCATCGCTTAACTCACCGCTTGATGGGTATAAGGGTTGATGGACTTGGCTAGTATCGGTATTGGTATCAATATCAGCATCATTGTCGGTTATGGCAGGTGAGGTCATCACCACATGTTGAAACAGGGAGTTGTCATTTTTTTGCATGGGAGAGTTCCACCAAATAGCGTCTAAATAACCATAGTTTACTAGGCGTGACCAAAGCATCAAGCGTGATATCCCAAGGATTAGCATTTAATTTTTCAACCAATTGAAAATCATAAGCCCAGCCAATTTTAAGCGGTTTGTTTTTAGCCTTGGCTAAGGTGCGGTCGTAGTAACCGCCACCCATGCCCATACGATTGCCAATTTTATCCGCTGCCACTAGCGGCATAAACAATACATCAAGCGCCGCTACGTTAAGCATTTTTCCTTTCTCAGGTTGGCGCATACCCAGTGGGTGTTTGGGTAGGCGAGATTGTCGCCAAGTTTTTTGGCTAAATTGGATAAATACGAGCGGCTGATTTTTGCCAGTGACGACAGGTAAATAAATACTATAACCGCGCTGTCTTGCCCAATCCATCAGCGGTTGGGTAGGCATTTCCCCAAAGGCATCCGCAAAAATCCCGACCTTGACGTTTTTGCCAGTTAAAGCAGGATGCTGTAGTCGATTTAAACCTCGTCGTGCTTGATAAGCGGCGCGATTACGGTGGCGCTTGGATAAGCGTAGACGTTGTTGACGTAACTGTTTACGCAAGTGATGAGCATTCATAGATTCACAGCGATGATGGATTGGTTATAGATTATAGTTAAGCCATTGATAATAAATCAAAATCAAAAAAAAGCCAAATAGCTGATTTGGTTGATTAGGCTTAGTTGCTTAAACACCCAAACATCCTACCGATAGTGTACAACCCATAACAAGTGTCCACTACCTGTTATTACCTGTTATGCCATTCCCTTTGAAATATTTGAAAAATAAAGCATTTTTACGGACGGTGATACTGAGTTTTAGTAGCCCTACAGAATCAAACTTAACCAGCAGCGCCTGTAAAAGATGATATGATTGCTGATAACGAGGATGACGGTTTATGTATACGTCTTTAAATTTTTATCTCAAGTCCAATTACTAAAGTTTGGCTTGTAAGTTAGCTAGTTTGTAGTTTATGTTGCATTTTTTTAAATTGCTGTGTTAATAACTTAGGAAAAATTAATGGATGCACTCAGTATGTTGCTTGAAGATATACATTTGTATCAAACTCAGTATCACTATATACACGCCACTGGGGAGTGGTCGTTTGAGTTAGATAAAAAAGATTGTATCGTGTTTTATTTGGTTACCACAGGTGGGATTAGTATTAAGGTCGATGATGTATATCGCAACGCACACGCGCGCGATGTGGTCATGGTGCCAGGCGGCAAAAAACACCTTGTTTGTGGTGTAGGGCAATCGGATATCCCATCAATTGACATTGCCCAGTTATTAAGCAACCAGACTGTTGAAACTATCAACTTGGGTAACCCTGCGATTTCTAGCCAAGGTGATGAGCCAGCGCAAACAACCGAAATAGTCGCGATTGTCTGCCATTACGATCGAGAGATTACGCGCCCGTTACTCAGCGCTTTACCAGAAATTTTGCCAGAAAGCGAATCAAACGATGAGCAAAAAATGATTATGCTTGATTTGGGTGTCAAATTTTTGGCATTAGAATCTGAGCAGAACCGACTTGGCAAAATGACCATTATCAATCGTATCGCCAGTATTTTGATGATTGAGTGTGTACGCAATTATATTGAGGATTTGCCCGAAGCGACAGATAATTGGCTAAAAGCTGTGAAAGATCCTTACCTTGCAAAGGCGTTGGCAGTCATGCATGATCGACCCGAGACCAATTGGACCATTCATAAGTTAGCTGAAGTCGCCGGGATGTCACGCAGTAGTTTTGCCGAGCATTTTCGTGAAGTGGTGGGGGTGCCGCCGTTGACTTATTTAACGGACTATCGACTTCGTCTTGCGGCGCGTTATTTACGGCTACAAGAAAATAGCATCAGCCGTATCAGTGAGTTAGTGGGTTATGCCTCCGATAGTACCTTTAGCCAAGCATTCAAACGCGTCTATAAAATGTCACCACGAAAATATCGCCAGTCGTTTCGAACCGATGATGTGCATTTTGCTGACAGCTTGAGCGAGGAATGAGTCAGTAGTCGAGAACCCTGAGTAACCACAAAAAAGCAGGTTTGCTGCGGTTTTGTGGTTATTGCCATTTTTATAGCAAGTTTTATATCTTATAGCGAGTTTTATCGCAATTAAGAATGATCAGTCTATTTTCATAGCAATATCTGTTAGGTTATGTCGATAGGGGTATGATATAGTGACAAGCACTGTCCCATATTATATCAGCTACGATTGCCAACATGGAAACTTCAACTACCAAAGGTCAACCTGTCGAAGCACATGGCTTGCACATCAAGCCCAATCCAGAAGACCCTGCGATGGACCATCGTGGTGTTAAGCCGATGGATGTTACCAGTCACTACACCGCCGTGTTTCATGCACAAGAAAACGCAGTGACCCAGTATTTTGAGCACTCCCATCCCAACCAACTGTTATTTTATATCTCAAGTAAAAAATCCCAATTTATTGAAACTAAAAAACTGCAAATCGCCAAATATTTAAATATGCGCGATAATGTTGGGCTGATGCAACTGCAGCATTTGTTTAATAATTTACATATCATCGATGATTTGGTGATGTCGATTAGCCATCATTTACCGCCGCAGCGACCGATTGGTTGGCAGCTTGTCAGCCAAAGCAAAAACTTAATGAACCTGCCAACCGTAGGCTTGATGCCATCATCAGCTGAATTTCGCGGTCTTGAGCATAGTTTGGCGGCGACCGTGATTCAGTTTTTGGGCGTGGCATGCTATCACAACGACCGAGGTTATTTTGTCGGGCATATTTTAGGTTATCTATTTAGTTGTTATTATTTTGCCCATCTAGGTGTCAACTATTCAGTCACCCCATTAAAAGAGGCGGCGATTCCCAATTACCCTTACCAAGTCATCAATGTGGCAGAATTAGTGAGACTATTGCAATCACTCGATGAGTCGCTCAAAGCGCAAGTTTATCAATTAGCCATCTATTGTGCGCAAATCAGTGAATACGCCGTTGACAAACGAATCGAGAAAATGCTGATTACTGAGGTCAATAGCTTTAACAAGCAAGACTTGCGCGATGAGCTATCGGTGTTGGTACAATATGATTCCAATGAAAACGAGTCTTTATTTCAGCCTATTAAGCCTTTAAAATAACGCTAATTTTACCCGTTGGGAATTCACATGCCCGCATTTCAGTACAAAGCCATGGATACCCAAGGCAAGTCACACCAAGGTATTCTTGAAGCCGATTCTGCTAGGCTAATCCGCCAACAACTGCGTGATAAAAATTTACTGCCTGTCGAAGTCTCACCTGTACAAAAAACCGATGTCAGTCGCAACCGATTGTGGCAAAAAGGGGTGGGTGCGTATGATTTGGCATTAATCACCCGCCAATTGTCGGTGTTGTTGGCAGCGTCGATACCGATTGAACAAGCGTTACAAGCGATTGCCAAACAAAGCGAAAAACCGCATGTCAAAGCGTTAATGCATGGCGTGCGCGGCAAAGTATTGGAAGGCTATAGTCTAGCGAGCGCGCTACAAGACTCTGGTAATTTTCCCGCAATTTATATTGCCACCATTGCCGCAGGTGAGCGCTCAGGACATTTGGATTTGATTTTAAACCAGTTAGCCGATTACACCGAAAATCGCTTTGCCATGCAAAAAAAGGTACAAGGCGCGATGGTGTATCCGATAATCTTGCTGATGATGGCGGTGGCAGTGGTGGTGGGCTTGATGAGCTTTGTCGTGCCAAAAATTGTCAAAGTGTTTGAACAATCCGAGCAAGCGCTGCCATGGATCACCCAAGTGGTGTTGGCATTGTCTAATCTCTTAACCCAATGGTGGTGGCTGATATTAGGCGGGATAATCGGTGCGGTTTTTTTATTTGTGAAGTTTATTAAAACGGCGGCAGGCAAAGCCACTTTTGACCAATTTGTCTTGCGGTTGCCGGTGTTTGGTAAATTATCGCGAAATCTGAATGCATCACGTTTTGCCAGTACGTTAGCGATTTTGGTACGCTCAGGGGTGCCGTTGGTGGAAGCACTGGCCATCGGCGCGGCAGTCACCACCAATACCCATATCAAACATACCATCGTGAACGCCACAGAAAAAGTCACCGAGGGCGCGAGCCTATCAAGCCAGCTTGAGCGCAGTAATTATTTTCCGCCGATGATGGTACAGATGATTAAAAGTGGTGAGAACTCAGGCGAGCTTGATGACATGCTGACGCGTGCAGCAGCGATGCAGCAAAATGAAGCTACCAATATGATTAGCACGCTATTGTCACTCCTTGAGCCGCTGATGTTGGTGCTGATGGGGGTGATTGTCATGACCATTGTGATGGCAGTGATGCTACCGATTATCAATATGAATGATTTGGCAGGGTAAAACCTAAAACCGCCAAACAATTAATCGCCAAAGAATTAATGGCTAAATAATCCGACAAAATTAACCAAATCGGTATGCAAATTGTCAAAAAAGCCGTGTAAAATCCTAACACCTTATCAAAAAGCGCTAAAAATTTAAAAAATGGAAATTCGTATGTATTGTGCTCATGTATCAAAAAATCGTCAAGCGGGTTTTACCTTAATTGAAGTCATGGTAGTGATTGTCATTTTGGCAATTTTGGCAGGTCTTGTGGTGCCCAAAGTGGTGGGTCAAAGTGACAAAGCCCGCGTCAAAACCACCGAAACGGCTTTATCCACCACCTCAAATGCCATTGATATGTTTAAAGTGGATAATGGTCGCTATCCCACCACCCAAGAAGGGTTAGAAGCCCTAAACAAGCCACCACAAGGCGCCAAAAACTGGCCAGAGGGCGGGTATATTAAAGGCGGTTTTCCGAAAGATGGCTGGGATAATGACCTACAATATGTTATCCCAGGTACAGAAGGCAGAACCTATGATTTGTTCTCATTAGGCGCTGATGGCAAAGAAGGCGGCGAAGGTCAAGACGCAGACATTTTTGCTAAACTATAAGTTTGCTGTTTTTACTGGGTTAACGAAATCAGAGTCACGCACTCTGATTTTTTTTGCTAGGTTTTTGGACAGGGATTAGCTAAAATTAGCCGTCATAGTATAATTACGTGATTTAAAACGTATAAATTTAAAACATATGAATTTGAAACGTATGAGA
This sequence comes from Moraxella sp. CTOTU48268, assembly GCF_032069585.1. Classification (NCBI taxonomy): domain Bacteria; kingdom Pseudomonadati; phylum Pseudomonadota; class Gammaproteobacteria; order Moraxellales; family Moraxellaceae; genus Moraxella; species Moraxella sp. CTOTU48268. Next base: position 7,173 of record NZ_DAMALV010000030.1, on the reverse strand, counting down.
AGTTGTCTTTGAAAAATATATCCCTTATGCCTACGCCATTGTTTTGTTTTCGAACTGTGAGTCGTCATGTCTCTTTGCTTGGCACGCTACTGGCTGTCACTAACCTCACTATGCCAAGTGCCCAAGCGATTAGTTTAAGCGAGGTTTTTGGCGGTAATGACAATCCCAGCTCGACAGTCAAAGACAAGCCGCTACCGGTGCATGAGGCTTTTAAAGTCTATACTGAGCAAAAAGGGCAAGTGGTGACCATCCATGTGGATGTCAAAGCAGGCTATTATGCGTATCGGGATAAATTAACCTTACAATTACCTGATGGGGTAACAGCGACGCCGCTACAATTTAGTGCAGCACCGACCTATGTGGATGACCCGGATTTTGGTCGGGTGCCTGTGTTTGAACACCCTTTTACTGCTACAACTACGCTGAGCGCGGATAAAGCAATTATCTCGCAACCTGCTACGGTCAAATGGCAGGGCTGTGCTAAGGTAGGACTTTGCTATCCCCCTGAAAAAACCAAATTTGTCATCACCCAATTGGCCGCTTCCAGCAAAAATGCCGCAAAAAAATCAGACGCAATGACGTCAAAAACGGCGCAAGCCAAAGTCAATAATACCGTGGCGATAACCAATGACGCCGCCCCAGTAGCGACTCAGCAATCTGCTAGCTTGACCCCTGCTAAAACCGTCAATGAGGCAACTAGCACACCGTCTGCCAAACAAGCGCTGTCCAGTGGCAGTGCCGCAGCGGGGCAGCAAGTCGCATCGACCACAGCCACCGATGTCTTAACCACAGGGCAGTTAACGGCATCCGCCCCTATAGTCTCCGTTACATCGTCTCAACCTGTCCAAACAACTGTCATAACTGAACCCGCGGCTTCATCGGTGGCGGTGGCAACGAGTTTGACGGCTAGCCCTAGCAATCAAGATATTTTTGGATTCACCAAACATAGCGGTGTTGCATTGTTGCTATTGTTTTTAGCGGGATTGGGGTTAGCTTTTACCCCTTGTGTGTTACCTATGCTGCCGATTGTAGCCAATATCGTTGCCCGTCAACATCGTCCATCCGCCAAAAAAGGGTTATTGCTCACGGGCAGTTATGGTTTGGGTGTTGCCACCAGTTATGGTATTTTGGGCGCAGTGGTTGCGTTATTTGGGCAATCTTTAGGAATACTAAACTGGCTACAAAACCCTGTTATTTTGCTAATTTTTGCAGGGCTATTTATCCTGCTTGGACTGTACATGTTGGACGTCATTCGCTGGCAATTGCCGCATGCGATGCGTGTTAAGTTCCAAAAAATCAGCCAAATTGGGGAAAATCGACTCGGTAGCTTAAGTGGTAGTTATTTGACGGGCTTGTTTTCTGCATTGGTTGTCTCTCCTTGTGTGTCGGCACCCCTTGCAGGCGCGTTGGCAGGCGTGGCAGCACTGGGTGATCCTGTGATGGGTTTTGCCGCATTGTTTTTGTTGGGGCTTGGGCTATCCACACCGCTCATTTTACTGGGCGCCACTCAAGGTAATTTTATGCCAAAAGCAGGTGAGTGGATGAACTGGGTCAAAACTAGCTTTGGTTTGCTGTTATTTGGCGTCGCTTTATTGATGATAGAGCGTATATGGCTATCAAGCTGGATGCTGCTGCTATGGGCACTGTGGTTTGCTGTGATTGGCTTATGGCTGTGGCGCTGGCACGGCAAAAAAGGTCAATTACTCACTCAAGCACTAGCATTGCTAGCGTGCCTCTGGTCAGCGTGTCTTGTGATAGGCACTGCCTCAGGTAGTCAAGATAGTTGGCAGCCGCTTAACAAGCTTGTGAATACATCAGCGCAATCGGCATTAACGGCACCGAAGACCACCCATACGATTACAATCACCAAACTGTCACAGCTTGAGCCCTTGCTTTCGCAATATCCAAAGCTAGTCGTCGATGTCACCGCAGAGTGGTGCATCGAATGTCGTATTATGGATAAAACACTTTTTGCCAACCCGCCGCAAAGTTTAGCCAGCTGGCAAGTTGTCAAACTCGATGTGACTAACAATACGCCGGATAGCCAAGCAATCTATAAAAAACTGGCGGTGTTCGGTCCGCCTGTACTGTTGTATTACCAAAACGGTCAACTGGTAGCAAGACAAAACGGTGAAGTCAAACGCCCTGATTTTGAGCAACTCTTGTCCCAATTAAATTCAGTCCAATTAAACTCAGTCAAATAAAAGCAACTTAACTGATTTACCGACCCATTCAATCATAAAGGTTAAACAAAAATTGAACTATCACTTAGCAAAGTCTATAGCCATCCCGTTAACTTTAGGGGTGCTAATTTTTGTCACTGGGTGTTCCCATGCAGGCAATGCCGACCAACAGCCGAACCAAAACCAAAGCGAAAATAGCCAGTTAGCAAGCCCAAATTCGCCGTTAGCAGGTTCAAAGTCCAATCAACAGACGGCTAAAAATTCAGCAAGTTATACTGACAAAAAACGTCAGGCAACAAATCTTCAATGCAACAACGCCGTAATTAATCAAGCTTATCAAGCCAAAAACCCCAGCGTTAAACGACAGGTATTAGGGTGTGGTACGGTGATTAAAGTGCTAAAAGACGATAACCAGGGTAGCCGCCATCAAAAATTTTTAGTCAAAATTGATAACTACCCAAACATCACGGTGTTAATTGCCCATAATATTGATTTGGCACCCCGCATCGAGGGTATCCAAGCCAAAAATCCCATTCGCTTTTATGGTGAATATATTTATAACGACAAAGGTGGCGTTGTACATTGGACCCACCGTGACCCTGCTAGCCGTCATCAACACGGTTGGCTTGAGTATAAAGGCCAGCAGTATCAATAGAAGTGCCAATACAAGCACCAATAGAAATACCCATAATTGACGAGCCAATAGTTGCTTGTAATTTTACTTTACTGTTAAAAATTATTATGCATTTGTTAACTATTTGTCATCAATTTTTGCTATCATGAACGATATTTTTGTAAGAAGGTCAACCTATGTCACAACTTACGCTTTACCGTACCTCTTTATCGCTTGCTATACTAGCCACACTAACACTAACAGTTACAGCAACGGCACACGCAAAAACTTCAACAAAATCTTCAACAAGAGCTTCAACAAAAACTTTAATAAAAACAACCGTTATCCCCGTTGACCAACAAACGCTGCTAACCTGTTCAAAAATCAGTGACAATGTCGCGCGTTTAGCTTGTTTTGACAAGATAAGCGTTGGGAAAATCGAACCTGAAGCCAAGGCGCCCCTTGATATTGCCAAAACCTTGGAAGTGAGTATTAAAGAAGGTAAAGCGGTGCCAGTGTTAGCCGTGAATCAAACGGCAACCGTCACGACCACAACCACGACGATAACCAAAAACGAGCAAAAAAAATTAGATCATTTGGTGCCTAACAAGCAAGACAAAACCATCTTAAAGCAAGTGGGAGTGACTGCAACAGATGTTGAAAAATATACGCCACTGAGTGTGTCATATGACTTGGATAAAAATGATCCCAAAGGGATACTGACGATACGTCCACATTTGCCCATGTATGTCATGCCGCTTTGGTACAACGCGACGCCAAACTATGACATCCATTCACCCACCCAAGATCATGTTCGCGCATCGAAAGATTATTTGCAGCACTTAGATAGCAAGCTGCAAATTTCAATGAAAACCAAGCTTGCCCAAGATGTCTTCGATACCAATGCCGATGTTTGGCTTGGCTATACTCAGCAGTCTTATTGGCAAGTGTACAATGGTAAAAGCTCAAGACCTTTTCGCAGCTCAGATTACCAGCCAGAGATATTTTTGACACAGCCTATCAAGGGTGATCTGCCTGGGAATGGGTCATTAAGACTGTTAGGCGCAGGTCTAGTGCATGAATCAAATGGACAGTCAGACCCGTTATCACGTTCTTGGAATCGTATCTATGCGATGGCAGGAACAGAGTGGGGCAAACTCACCGTGATTCCAAGACTGTGGCTAATCGCAAATGAGAATAGTAAAGACTCGGATAACCCAGATATTGGCGACTACATGGGCTATGGTGATGTGCGTTGGTTGTATCCGCTCAATGACCAAAGCACGGTGGGTGGTGTGATGCGTTATAATCCAAGTACCAATAAAGGCGCTATACAGGTGGATTATGCTTATCCATTGACAGGCGGTATGAAAGCGATTTTACAAGTATTCCATGGCTATGGTGAAAACATCCAAGACTATAATCATAAGAGCACCAATGTCGGTATTGGTATCATGTTCAATGATTTTAAAGGGCTTTAACTGCGTTTATGGCAATCGTAGCCCCCTTGTCTTGGTGGCGATTGCCCTTTGCCATGGCGTTTGTGTATCAAGCGAAAGTTCATCACCGTTGCCAACTATGTGGCATCAATGATTGCGCTGCAGCAGGCTTTGATAAGTTAGCACCGCGTCACCATGACCATTGGTTTAATCGACAGCAATTTCTTTGTCAGCCATGCCATAGCCGGTTTGCATGGTCCGCGTCATTTTTTACTTTGCAATTGAGCCAAACCTCAATCCGTGGCGTAGCCAGCGGCTACTATCAATATCCCCTCAATCAAATCATGCTTGGGTACAAAAATGGGCAGCAGTTACATCATCTGCCTGTTTTGATTCAAGCTATCAGACAACTGCATATACCTAAAGGTTGTCATTCAAAAAACTCGTTAATCGTTAAAGTACCAACAAGTTTACAACGCATTAGGCAACGCGGCTTCGATCCGCTTGCCATTTTAACCGCTTATCTAAGCTTTCACTGGCAAATCCCTGTTTTTACGGGTGTGCAGCGACTCGACCGACCTCACCAACAGGGTCTAAGCCGAGAAGAGCGTTTAGATAATATCAAAGATGCGTTTTCTCTGACAGATATGCCGCCTAGCAAACATTTGATTTTATTTGATGATGTGGTGACCACAGGTGCCACCCTGTCTGAATTGGCTAATCTACTCATAAATTATCACCCATCTGCCCGTATTCATGCGTATTCAGTCTTGCATGGTAATGTTTTGCATTAGATTTGGCTTGTCGCTGTTTTGCGACCAAAATTGCATCGCTATATCGTTAAAGCTCGCAGATAAAGGCGGGCTGCCAGTGGGTTTTTGGAAAGATTCTTTAAAATACTAAGCTAAAAATGATTTGATAATACGTGAGCGCCCTTTCGTCCTAACTCACTTAGCAACGATAAGTGGCTGAGGTAAACTATCGGTAGTAAGCTTTAGGTATGACAATTAACAAAAATATTGCGATAATAGGTATGTTTTTTGCTTTAATGTTAGAATTATTTGTGCTAGTAAACATCGTATGATAGGTCGTTTATCAAGGGGTATGGGTGGGTATCGTGATGAAAGTTTTGAACAGACAGTATCATCGTAACCAAAATCATGACCAAGGTTTTACGCTGATTGAGCTTGTCATCACCATTGCGATTATGGCTATTATTGCCGCGATGGCAGCGCCTAGTATGCAGCGACAGATACAACAAGCGAAAACACGAGAGGCTGCCAGTGTCTTTGTAAATGCTCTTAAAGAAGCACGCTCACAAGCACTAATAACCCAAAGCAATACTATTGTAACCCTTGATACTGCAGCAAAGCGCATTACCCTGACTAGTGGTGCTGTCAATGCTAGTAATAGCACGTCTAAGACGTATCAAATTGACAATAGCGTCAATATTTCCCAAATATCTGATGCACCTAATACAATCACTTTTGCCGCTAATAAAGGCGTTTATCAAGGTATAGATACAGAGAGTACAGAACGTAAGAAGATAACCTTAGGAATGGGGTATGGGGTTTGCTTTAATAAAGGACTGCTCAAATCAATTATCAAAGTAGATGGTAATGGTAATATTTCGACAGAAGAAACAGCCGTCAATGGGAGTTGTTCATGAATTCACAACAAGGCATTGGCTTAATAGAAGTGCTGGTCGCGTTGATGTTGTTAGCAATTGCGGTGCTTGGATTCACTGCGATGCAGATGACCGCAGTCAAAGCCACCGATGAGAGTTTGATGCGTACCCGAGCATTAACTGTCATGCGGGGTGGGGCAGAAATGATGCGAGCAAATCCTAATGGTATTACAGCATTTAAAAAGGCACTTAACGGTAATCCAACAGAAAGTAATATTACCACCGCCAGTTGTATGACCAATAGTTCAACCGCACCAGTAGCTTGCACTGTTGATCAATTGGCTACTAAAGACGCTTTAACCATCAAGCAATACGCCACAGACAATGAACTAAACATTTCAATAGACACTTGCCCTGGCACAGGGACAACTACTAACACAGTGGCATCAGTAACCACGACCCTATCAGGGCAAGAGCGACAATGTTTTGTGGCAAGTTGGGGTAATACCAATGCAGCTTTAGGCGCAGGCACGAATGATTGTGCCGATGCCAACGGTGTGTATAAAGCAGGTGCTCAGTGTTTTATCATGGAGGCGTACTGATGGCACGATATCACCAACATGCCAATGGCTTTACCTTAATTGAGCTGATGATTTCATTAGTGTTGGGATTATTGATATCGGCGGCTGTTATCCAAATCTACTTGACCAATGTGCAATCGACAACGGTTCAAAAAAGTGGCAGTGAGCTGCAAGATGCTAGTATTTTTGGACTTCAGCAGTTAGAAGCTCACATACGTTTGGCAAACCTTGGAAACTCAGTAAATAAAATAACGGATACCACCGAAAATGGCGGTATCGTGTTATCCTTAAAAAATCTAGGGGTGACTGATACAATAATACTCCCTTTTTTGACGCATACCGCAGGTGATACAGGGTTTACTAGTACTTCAAATATTAATAATATCAATAGTGACCAACTGACTATACAGTTTACCAATACCACCGGGCAAACGATGTCAGATTGTGAAAGCGTAGATATCCCTCCAAATACAAAAGTGATTGAGCGCTATTTTGTGCGACAAGTGACTGCCGATACCAGTACAGGCACAGTTAAAAATCTTGCTTTGGTATGTGATGCAGGTAGAATTGATGGTGCAACGATTACGGATTTAAGTGCAAATTATAAAACGGGTGGTAATGAACTGATTACGGGTGTCGATCAATTTAAAGTGTTATTAGGTGTTCAAGACGCAACCAATAGAATCATGTACTTGCCAAGCTCTACTTATATCAGTCATACAACATCACC